>JAUMAI010000474.1:0-9306 GCA_032116775.1 Pirellula sp.
CACAGAAGTGGCTGTACCCATTGTGATGCCAGGGGCAGGCAAAACACTGCTACCTTGCAAGTAAATATCGATAGATCGAGCTGCCCCACGTCCCTCATTAATCGCCCAAACCACCAGCGACTGACCGCGGCGACAATCGCCTGCAGCAAAGACTTTATCGACATTGGTGCGGAATTTGCCATGTTCCGCCGCATAATTGCTGCGCGGATCCAAAGTAACGCCGAGGGATGAGGCCACGTAGTTTTCTGGCCCCAAAAAGCCCATAGCCAACAACACTAAATCGGCTTCGATAATCCGCTCACTACCGGGAACTTCTCGGAATTTTAAGCGGCCATCTTCTTTGTACCATTCGACCGTTACAGCCTTAATTCCACCAACACCCCCTTGGCCATTATCGACAAATTCTTTGGAAAGAATGTTGTACTGCCGCGGATCAGATCCATATTTGGCTTCTGCTTCTTCGTGACCATAATCGACGCGGAAGATTCGAGGCCACTGAGGCCATGGATTGTCGTCTGCTCGGTTTTCCGGTGGCCGATCCATTAATTCGAAGTTGACCAAACCGGTGCAGCCATGTCGCATACTGGTCGCGATGCAGTCTGTTCCTGTATCGCCACCACCGACCACCACGACTCGCTTCCCCTTGGCAGAGATAAAACGTCCATCGCGATGCTGCGAATCCAGAAGACTCTTGGTGTTCTGAGTCAAAAACTCCATAGCGAAGTGAATACCACTCAAGCTGCGTCCAGGAATCTCCAAATCGCGTGGCTTGGTGGCTCCCGTGCTCAACAGCACCGCATCAAAATCCTTGAGCAATTCCTGTGGATCGACGGTCCGGCCGACGTCAGCACCAGTGACAAACTGCACACCTTCCTCTTCCATCAACCGCAAGCGACGGTCGACGACATCTTTGGAAAGCTTCATGTTGGGAATACCATACATTAGCAAACCACCGATACGGTCAGCACGTTCAAATACGGTGACTGTGTGTCCAACTTTATTCAATTGATCGGCTGCAGCTAAACCTGCAGGCCCGCTACCCACAACCGCCACTCGCTTACCAGTTCGTTCCGCTGGTGGCTTTGCAGAAACCCAACCTTCTTGAAAGGCTCGGTCGATAATCGCGTTCTCGATATTCTTGATCGTCACCGGTGGATTGGTGATGCCCAAAACACATGCGCCTTCGCAAGGTGCAGGACAAACACGACCGGTAAACTCAGGAAAATTGTTCGTCTTATGCAGACGCTCAATCGCCTCAAAGAATCGCCCCTGATAAACCAAATCATTCCATTCAGGAATTAAGTTATCGATCGGGCAGCCCGTCGCTGACTGACAAAATGGAACACCGCAATCCATACAGCGAGCGCCCTGCTTACGCAGTTCCTGCTCATCAGGATTGGTATAAATCTCATCGTAATCACTCAAGCGAACAACCGGCAAACGCCAAGGTACTTTCTTGCGATCGTATTCTTTAAATCCAGTCGGCTTACCCATCGATCAGTTACCCTTCTACCATCCAATCCAAATGCTTATGCGATTATACCGATCACTTCTTGCCAGACGAAACTTAGCAACAGCTCCATTGGCTGCATCCCTGCGAGACACCACTCCAATTACCGAGCAGCAGAGACCTCACCGTTAACTGCAGTCGCTTGCTTGAGCTCATTGAGTACGCGTTTGTAGTCTAGCGGCATGACCTTAACAAACTGCTTCAGATTTTGCTCCCAGTCAGCCAGCACCTTGGCTGCTACGGTTGAGTCCGTAAATTGCTGATGCCTTTCGATCAATCCCTTCAGTTCGTTGATATCCTCTGCAGATTCAACAGCCTCAAGCTCAACGGTTTCCAGATTGCAGCGAATACGGAAATCGCCTTCCCGGTCCAGAACATACGCCACACCACCGGACATACCTGCGGCGAAGTTGCGGCCGGTTCTACCGAGTATCACCACGCGTCCACCGGTCATGTACTCACAACCATGATCGCCAACACCCTCAATGACAGCCACGGCGCCACTGTTTCTCACCGCAAAACGCTCCGCAGCCCTACCGCGGAAAAACGCTTCGCCCATCGTTGCTCCATACAAGCAAACGTTGCCAACTAGAATGTTGTCTTCAGCCGCAAAGGTGCTTTGTCGAGGTGGATACACGATAACGCGACCACCGGACAAACCTTTGCCGACGTAATCGTTCGCATCACCTTCCAGTTCCAACGTAACACCATGCGCCAAAAAGGCTGCAAGACTTTGGCCTGCAGAACCATTGAGTTTGATGTGAATGGTATCGGTCGGCAAACCAGCTTGACCAAATCGTTTGGCGACTTGATGACTTAGCATCGTACCAACGGTGCGGTTGATATTAACAATGTCTGTTTCGATCTTGACTGGCTTACGATTTTCTAAAGCAGCCTGCGATTGCTCGATCAACTTATTATCCAAAGCTAACTCAAGCCCGTGGTCTTGTGCTTGTACACAACGCACTTGCACACTGCCGTGAGGTCGCTTTGCCATCGACAAAATGGGCGTCAAATCAAGTCCGTCAGCCTTCCAGTGCGCGATCGCCTTATTGGCATCCAAGCAATCAACTCGACCAATCATATCGTCAATTTTGCGGAAGCCGAGTTGCGCCATGATACGTCGCAAGTCTTCAGCAACCATAAACAAGTAATTGACGACATGCTCAGGCTTGCCGCTGAACTTAGCCCGCAACTCAGGGTCTTGCGTCGCAACTCCCACTGGGCAGGTATTGAGATGGCATTTACGCATCATGATACAGCCCAAGGTAATCAGAGGAGCTGTCGCAAATCCGAACTCCTCAGCTCCCAACAAGGCTGCAATTGCTACGTCACGGCCCGTCTTCAAACCACCGTCTGTCTGTAGCACAACTCGACTGCGCAGATCGTTGAGCACAAGCGTTTGATGGGCTTCGGCAATCCCCAACTCCCATGGTAAACCAGCGTGCTTGATACTTGTCAAAGGCGATGCGCCGGTACCACCGACATCACCCGCAATCACAATGTGCTCAGCGTGTGCTTTGGCTACTCCCGATGCCACCACTCCAACTCCAATTTCGCTGACCAACTTCACGCTGATTCGCGCTGATGGATTGGAGTTCTTTAGGTCATGAATCAATTGCGCCAAGTCTTCGATCGAATAGATATCGTGGTGCGGAGGTGGACTGATCAAGCCCACTCCAGGCGTGCTGTAACGAATACGAGCAATGTTTTTATCGACCTTACCACCTGGCAATTCACCACCCTCACCTGGCTTGGCACCTTGTGAGATTTTGATCTGAATTTCATCAGCGTTTGCCAAATATTCGATCGTAACACCGAAGCGACCAGAAGCGACTTGCTTGATCGCGCTTCGTTTGGAATCACCGTTAGGTAGAGGCTTAAATCGCACAGGATCCTCTCCACCTTCACCGGTATTACTCTTGCCACCGATGCGGTTCATAGCGATTGCTAATGTCTCATGCGCTTCAGCGCTGATCGAACCGAAGCTCATCGCGCCTGTGCAGAAACGCTTGACAATATCCTTGGCGGGTTCAACCTCGTCGATGGACACCTCGGCACCAGCAACTCCCTGCTTAAACTCCAAAAGACCACGGAGAGCATAACGGGTTTTGTTGCTCGCATTGATGTGCTCTGCAAATCGCCAGTATGCGTTTTTATCACCGGCGCGAGCTGCAACTTGTAGATCAGCGATTGCCTGAGGATCCCAACCATGATGTTCACCTTCAGCTCGCCAATGAAACTCACCTGGGTTTGGCAGTACAGGCAAGGCAGCCTTAGCATCGCGAGGGAATCCCAGCTCATGTCGGCGGAGAGCTTCCTCTGCCAACACATCGAAGCTGACGCCCTGAATACGGCTGGCGGTTCCTACAAAACACTTCTCAATCACTTCCTCTTTCAAGCCGACAGCTTCAAAGATCTGAGCACCCTTGTAGCTCTGTAGGGTACTGATACCCATCTTCGCCATGACCTTGAGCATTCCCTTGGCAACTGCTTTACGGTAAGCCAAGACAACCTTGTCGTCGTCATACTTATCTGCCGGCAGCAGCCCATCCCGAATCGATTGCCACAACGCTTCGAATGCCAAGTACGGATTGATGGCATCGGCACCGTATCCAATGAGCAGACAGTGATGATGAACTTCACGTGCTTCGCCCGTTTCAAGCACGATACCTATACGGGCACGCTTGGCTTGACGAACTAAATGATGATGCACTGAACCGCAAGCTAGCAGCGTGCTGACGGCCACTCGATCCGCTCCCATGCGGCGGTCGCTCAAGATGACCAAGGTGTAGCCTTCATCGATAGCTTGCTCGGACTCTCGGCAGATACGATCTAGCGTCTGAACCAAGCCAGCCCGACCCAATTCACGTTCGTACGTGATATCGATGGTTTTTGTCTTCCAACCGCGTTTGGTCATATGAGCCAAGGCGGCTAACTCTTCGTTGGTCAGAATCGGATGTGGAACCAACAACCGGTGCGCATGCTCTGGTGTCACAGACAGAATATTCTGCTCAGGACCGATGTAGCACTCCAAAGACATGATCACTTCTTCGCGAATCGAATCGATCGCCGGATTGGTGACCTGCGCGAACAACTGCTTGAAGTAATCGTAAATCATGCGTGGCTGATCGCTCAAACACGCCAAAGCCGAGTCATTGCCCATCGAGCCGATTGGATCTCGCGACTCTTTGATCATCGGCAACAACATAAACTGCATGGTTTCGATCGTATAACCGAAAGCTTGCAGACGTGGCATCAGGTTTTCAGGATAGAAACCATGTGGTTCGCTCTTCGGCGATAGTTCATCCAACGTGATTCGCTGCTCACGCAACCATGGCCCGAACGGACGCCGAGCGGCATACTTCGACTTCAACTCTTCATCAGGAATCAGTCGACCTTCTTCGAAGTCCACCAAGAACATACGGCCTGGCTGCAGGCGACCTTTCTCCTTGACGATCTCAGGAGGCACTGGCAACACCCCAACCTCACTCGCCATGATTACGCGGTCGTCGTGAGTCAAATAATATCGGCTCGGTCGCAAACCGTTACGATCCAAAGTCGCTCCGATCACTTTACCATCGGTAAAGGTCATCGATGCTGGGCCATCCCATGGTTCCATCGTGCAACTAAAGAACTCGTAAAAAGCGCGCTTCTCTTCGCTCATCGTCTCATGCTTCTGCCAAGCCTCAGGCACCATGATCATCATCGCGCCAGGCAGAGTACGGCCATTCATCAGCAAAAACTCAAGCACGTTATCAAAGGTACCGCTGTCACTGCACTCTGGCTCGACAACCGGGAACAGCTTTGATATTTCTTCACCGTAATATTCACTGGCTGCGATTCCTTGGCGAGCATGCATCCAGTTCACGTTTCCGCGCAACGTGTTGATCTCGCCGTTGTGGCTCATAAAGCGCAGCGGCTGGGCGCGATCCCAACTTGGGAACGTGTTGGTTGAAAACCGACTATGAACCATTGCCAAATGGGTTTCAAAGTCGGGATCTTTGAGATCTGGGTAGTAGGGCAAGATCTGACAAGGACGCAACATTCCCTTGTAGATGATGACCTTGGTCGACAAACTGCAAACGTAGAACATCAACCGTTGCTTGAGCTTCTTGTCGTTACGCAACAGGTGACTAGCCTGCTTACGAGCTAAATAAAGTCGGCGCTCGAAAGCGTCTCCTTCCAAGCCTTCTGACGCTTCAACAAACAACTGTTCGATCCATGGCTCTCCGCGGCGAGCGCTCGGCCCGATATCAGCCACATCGGGTTCTACCGGCACCTTTCGCCAACCGACCACCTTTTGGCCACATTCGCCGATTAATCGCTCGAGATTCTCTTTGCAGAAGGCTCGTTCAGCGCTATCTCGCGGCAGAAAAATGATACCAGCCGCGTAGCGTCCAGCCGCTGGCAACTCCACTCCCAAATCGCGTTCTGCCACTTTGCGCAAAAACTTATGTGGCAAGGCAGTCAAAATACCTGCGCCGTCACCCGTGTTGGCTTCACAACCACAGCCACCACGATGATCCATGTTTTGCAAAATCGTATCGGCATCCAATACGATCTGATGGCTCGGTACACCTTTTATATTCGCGATAAAGCCGACACCGCAGCTATCCTTTTCCATTTCGGGGTCATACAAACCATGCTTCTCTGGAAAGCCTTGGTAATCGCTCATCATCGTTCTCTCCACTCTCAATCCTCGAACTCTGCCCAATCCGATCTGCTGCCCGCAGTCTCGACCGTTCCCCACAACTGAGCCTTAAAATGGCACAGTCGCCAACGGAACTGTTCTTCTAACCTCTACACCCGAACATCTAATTATTTCTCGATTCGCTGTGGAAATCGCACCCCACACGCAATCGACACAATTTCTAAGCCGATGTCGCCACGCCCGTTGACTCGACAACTTCTGGCATGACCGCAGTCTCTACGCCCGCATCACTCAAAACCAAGTCAAGAAATACTCGCGAAGAAGCCCCCAACGTCGCCCCACGTCGATAAATGACCCCCAACGGCCGCTGCAATTCAAGCGCCTTGCAAGGCAAAGCGACCAAAGTTCCCGCTGCCAATTCACTGCGAACTGTTGGCTCTGGCAAGACCGCTACGCCCGTGTTTACCGCTACGGCATGCTTGACTGAATCGATGTTATCAAGCTCTGCAACAACTCGCGGCGTCACTCCTAGACTCTGCAGTCGACGATCGAGTTCTTGACGAATTCGCAAATGCGGCAAGAAAGCGATCCAGCCCAGCTGTAATAAATCCTCAGTCGTCAAATCCGTACTGTGGGCTAGACGACGTCGCGGTGATGCCACCAATAACATTGGCTCTTCACGCCAAAAACGACAGGCTATGTTTTGGCTAGGAGATGGATAGCTCACGAGCCCAAAGTCAACGACTCCACGCTCCACCATCGAATAAACTTCTTCGGGCTGGGCAAACTGAAATCCCAACTGTACTTGCGGATGCAAGGCCTCAAATTTCTCAACCAAACCAGGTAAGTAACTCAGGCCAACCGAGTAGATCGAAGCCACCTTGACCCGACCACTCAACTGCTGCCCTAACGATTGCACCTCGTCAACTAAGGTCTCGAATTGCCGCAACAATTGCCCGCAACCGTCGTAAAAACACTTTCCTTCGGCTGTCGGCGTCGGCGGCCGCTTCGAACGATCCACCAAACGAGCCCCTAACAACTCTTCCAGTTGCTGCACGCACTGACTCACTGCACTCTGAGTGAGGCCATTTTCCGCTGCCGCGCGCGAAAAGCTTCGACGATCAATTACATCGCAGAAGACTTTTAGGTTCCTCAGTTGAACCGCTAATGAACAAGCCACCCCACACCACCTCTAACGTTCGCGCCCAAACTCCTCGCCTACCCCGCTCCACCGTCACCTCAACGAGTTTCCGACTTCCATCGGCCCGAAGGTAACTATAAGCTAAACAAATAGACGTCAAAACAAGATAACTTATAGAAATAGAGTCTAAGCTTTTTTTCTGCAAGGGTCAAATCACTTGCCTAAAAGGGCAATACCCGCCCTAAAGGGGGTGATATTCTGCCGAAAATCGGGGCCAGCCAGACGCTTTCAACGCCCAAAACCGGCCAGAATGCTCTGAGGCGGTATCATCCCATGGGCCATTTGGGGATTGTCAGTTCGAAATCCAGTCGCACTCTAAAGTACGATCTCAACGGGTTGGAGCTTCTTTCTTATCCCCCGGTACAGCGTAAACAGACCAAGCTTAGAAAACCTTGGCCAGCCCCCGCGAACCCGACCGGTTACCTTTGGTCCTGGATAAGTTCGCTCCCCCAGCTCAACAAACTCCCAATCAAAAATCAGGAGCCCCAGGAGCTGCACGTGGGAGCCAGCGACCGCCTAACCGTTGCGGCGAATCGTGAATGAATACACCAGCACGATCGCACCCGTAGCGAGCAAACTCCAGGGATGCCATTCGGCGGGACGTACTGTCTTGGTCGGCTCCTCGATCGGATCGGGGCTCCACACCGACATCGCAGCACGGTTGCGAGACTCGCCATTTTTGATCTGTGCGCTATCGATGATCAGGCACTCTAAGCCCAAAACAACCAAGACCAAACCGATCGCGTAGAAGAATGCTCTCCACATGATTTGCGCCTTCTCGTCATCAAAAACTGCCGAACCGTTCAGTCATAAAAGATAGTCGCACCACAAAGCGAGACTGATCGGCATGCGTAAGCATCGGCATGGACGCGGTGACGCAATGAAGTGAAGAGGGTTATTTCAGCGGTTTAACCGAGCCGCTAGCGATGCAATCGTAACAACCGACTAAACCGAAACGATGTGCGCAATGCGATCGAGCCGCACTCTTGCAGGGGCATTTAGATAGGACCATCCCACTCGCAGCAACGGCCACTAAACGGTCGTACAACTACAACTCGCCGTTGCAATGAGCTTATTGCGCTGGTCTCTGATCGTACATTCCACAAAGCCAACGCGCAAACCGCGTTGCACAACTTTCGCGTCGACCTTTAAGGTACCGGCCGTCACCGGCCGCATAAAACTGACCTTCATTTCGATCGTAGAAAAATCCTGCGATTCCTCGAGTGTGCGACCGAAGGCAATCCCCATCGCAGCATCACAAATTGCGGATATCGCGCCACCATGCACGCGGCCCATCGGATTATGGTACCGCTGATCAACCTCCCACATGAGCGTTGCCTCACCAGGCTGACCTGGTAAAACCTGCCAATTGAGCAACTGAGTTATAGGTGCTTGCTGAAAACGATCCATAGGAAACATTACTCGCTGCGATCTCAAGTCGTAGGGCTAGTTTAATATGGCACTATATTTCACGAGGCAAATCGCGCGACGACCCACACGAAGAAAGTTGAAAAGTAAGCCATACCATCGTTGTCTCCAACCTCCGCAGCAGCAATCGCGAACACGAGAGAACCGCAGTTAGTGAATATTCGCGCTGGCGTCTGCGACGACCAACCTCGGCAAGGTCTAGTCCCTCGCCAATCGTTCACTGCGAAGCCTCACCAACTTTATCTCGAAACGAACGATGCGGCGGATTTTGATCTCCGCCGCATCGTAACTGGCAATAAGCTCCGCCCCCGGAATTTTGCCGCTCATCTCGAGCTTAACTTCAAAGCAACCTAATCGCTGTTGTCCAAGCTTTAGTATCGGTACTGCACACCGTAACTGATACCAGACAACCAATAATTGGTTTCTGTTAGCACGAAGGCAGGTCGCAATTCACCCACCAATGGATCAGAAAGATTAGAGCCAAGTTGTGGATCGATTTGTGCTCCAGCTTGT
>JAUMAI010000475.1:0-3783 GCA_032116775.1 Pirellula sp.
GTATACATCGATAATTCATGGGCCTGCGGTACCTGTTGATGCATCCACTGTCGACCGTCGAATGCATCAAAGGTTTCCATCGGAAGATGCGCCGGAGTAGCGCCATTAAGATAGAACATCGCCGCCGTCAGTTTATTTTCAGGCTTACGAGCATCGTCGCTTTTAGCTCGACGAACAGCCGAAAACTCACGACTTGATTTCTGCGACTGTGATAGATGCTGATGTTTCTGTGGTCCCTCAGCCCCGCCAAGTGATACAGCCCTTTCACTGCGCTTAGTGACCTTGGGGTCTTCGCCATAAATATCGCTGAACATATCATAAAGCGATGGCGAAGTGTCCTCCAGAAATAGTTCACTCTCTACGGGACCAAAGCTCATCGCCGATTCCTGCGCCGCTACGACTCGATCGCCATCACCTATTCCAGATCGTGCGGATTCATCGCTATCGCCCGTACCTCCGGATGTAGGCATAAACCCCATCCAAGATCCCAGCGTTGTCGTTCGGTGTGAACCGAAATACGCCATTATGCAAAGCAGTAAGAGCAGGGAAACCAGGATACCTGCCCGCAATCGGACAACAGGTACAGATTGCTGAGCAACGAAACCGCCCTGCAGCCGCTCCCAGTAAGCGCCCATCAGCCACCACAGACTCAGAAGCCCAAAAACTCCAGCGAGCAAATACACGACGCGATCATTCGTCATCGTGACACAGAATAAAAAAAGGAAGAAACTCAGCAGACCAGCGATCCATTCTCCTTTCTTGGTGGCGTACATGGTGACTGCGATCAAAGCCGCTTGCTGCACGGCCACGAGCATAAGTAATTCCAATGGTTCGCCGATGCTGGAGTAGAAGCTTTGAACCAAGAAATTCATCGGAATGGGATAGAGTATCAGCCAGGACTGCAGAATGAGGCTACCCCAGCCTGGGGTCTGTTTTTCCTGAATTTGATACCCCGCCAACATGGCACCAATCGCAATGCCAGCGCTTACACATGTTGGAATCCACACAGTCCATGGAGACCAACTAGCGTCCATGCGTACCAACGCCACAGCAACGGTTGCCAGCAGGGTCAATAAGAGCACAATGCCGCGCTGACCTGATATCGGCTGCCTGATCTTACCAACAAACGTCGATTCTCTAGCCCGCAGCCGACGCTGTGTCATGGCACACTCGCTCCCACTGTCGCTGAACTTGACTGTCGATATTTCGATCAAGATCGACCAACATCCATAGTGATCCACCTACACGCCACTGTGTCAGTACCTCAGTAGTTTGCGCAGAATGAAAGGTACCGACCCAGCGTGTTTCATGACTGTTGCGGTCGCTGAGTTTCTTCTGTTCGATCGCCTGGAGCCGAGAAATCTCGATCGTCATATCTCCATCGGAAGGCCGGTGACTAGAGATTTTTATACGTTGCTTGCTACCCTTCTCGTCCGAGGCAGCCTGCCAGCGAAATCGCGCTAATGTATCCATCAGCAAATTAACTCCGCGTTGGCCCGCCTCTACAACCGCGAACTGCTCACCTACCTGTAACTGCACACCCCAACCGTGAGAAACAAACTCCTTACAGATCGATGCACCAATTCGTATAAGCCACTCATCGTCGTCGCGAATCTGTTGGTCTGTCGGCTGACTTTCTGACAGATGCAAACGAACTATTACTTTTTGCTGGGCTTTGCTTTGCCTTTCACACACTATTAGTGTCTCACGGCGCGCGGTCTGCGCCCAATGAATAGAACGTAGCGAGTCACCATCTCGGTAGGGGCGAACACCGATGACGTCACCTTCATACCCGGCCTTATCGCGTGTCGCGCCAACCACAGAGTCGGCGACTCCACCAAGTTGAGGCAAGTCTTTTAATGGAATCGTCCTTGGCCATACAAGTAATTCGCCAGCGCACTTTAATTCCCTTTTCGCGGTCCATAAGCCGAGTGGAAATCCAGTTGCAATAAACGCAGACCGTTGTGGATAACAACCTCGGCAACTAGGACGTGCGATCCAGGTAAAACGGCTAGTTGAAAATGGAGGTACGCAAGCTAATGCTAGGGTTTGATTAGCGTTCAAACCCTCTGAAAAGGCCTCCGACTCTGCATCGATAATCAAACCCCACAATGGAATTGGCCAACGATTGGTCAGAGTCAACTCGACAGTGACTTCCTCTCCCTCGTTGCATCGAGTGCGATTCCATCCAATGGTACCTGTCACACCACGGACTGCCAGATAGGGCCAAACCGTCCCAACTAAAACCAGACCAAGTAAAGCTGCAGCGATCGCATAAGCTTGCGGCGCAACAACAGCCCCTAATAAGACAGCAGCCAGAATTGCACCAGCAAGCCAGCCAATGGGCCGCTTTAGCCAGTAGACATAGTCATTTACCCAAGGGCAAAAATCATAATTCAATATTGTGTTGGCCTGCACACCGCGGCGCGCAGCCCAAGCAAACCATTGCTTTGCCATAGTGAAAGCACCATCAAGAAATCATTTTTGTCTATCAGCGTTTCGAGTAAACTCGATGCAAAAATACAAATCGAGAAGTACACAAAACGAATGGGATAGCGTGTAGAGGTATGCAGTCAGTTACTATCAGCAACTGTCATTGCATGGAAAGAACGCTAGAAGGCTCAAACCTTTAGATAGACAAATTAGGTGGGCCGCGAGCCAGAAACGCAGCCAGTACATCAGCTGCAGAATAGGCATAAAGAGTATCGACCGCAGTGGCCAGCGGTTTGGCCGCGGGACACCAATCAAAGATAACTGCTGCAAATTGAGGTGACGTTAATAGATCGCAGATCGAGCAGTAATCAAACGCTGGTAAACCACGCAAGCTGGTCGGATGCTCAACTAGATCGCTTGTGGCTTTTAGGGCTTCTTCGACGCTGGCTAGCGTCCGCTCATTCGCATGGCATCCCTTCGCAGTACGATCGTCATGACCAAAGGGGCAGACGGTGGTCGAGCGATCGGCTGTCGAGCATATTCCGGCTTGACAATGCTCTTCCGCCGATGAGTTTTCGATGGCAGAGGAGCATCCACAATTTCCAGAGTGTCCATGTTGGTGGCCGGGCAAAGCGTGCAAAGCGTGGCCGAAGCAAACCAGCAGTAGATAAACTGCCAGCGAAAGCCTCCCTAGCCATCTGCTTTTGCCGCTTGAATGCATGAAGCTGGACCTGAAACCTGAGCCTAAAATTGGATTCTTTTGCCCACAAATTAGTGACGTGGACGTACAATTCCGTCAGAGTCTTCAACTTGTATCATTTCCTGCCCGACATGCAATGTCGAGTCCTTATCACTTCGTTCAAAAAGTTTTTTACTAATTTTTCTTATGACTCGATTCCAATACCCTGACGGTGCTGTTCTCGGCCAATGGTGGTCTGCGGAAAACTTATCGCAGGAAGCCCTCGTCGAAACCGACCCTGGACGTCTTGTTTGTAATCTCTGCCCGCGACATTGCCATCTCAAGCCGGGTGATAAGGGATTCTGTTTTGTTCGAGAGAACCGCGATGGACGATTAATCCTGAACACCTACGGCAAGAGCACCGGTTTTTGCATTGATCCTATCGAGAAGAAGCCGCTGAACCATTTTTATCCTGGTACGCCGGTACTATCTTTTGGCACTGCTGGTTGCACAGATGGACTTGAAGCAACTGGCGCTTGGTTATTATATACAACATCTTCGGCTTGTTGTAAAGGGGGTCGACGAGAAAATTCTCTTTTTTCTGAAACAAGTTCAGCCATTTTCATCTGGGCTTCAACCATTCCATCAGAATCACCAGACTCGTACGCTTC
>JAUMAI010000475.1:3793-6748 GCA_032116775.1 Pirellula sp.
CCAGAACTGGGACATTTCAAAATCTCGCGAAATCGAGCGACTAAGCCATCTCGCTATGCCTGATGCGATTGCTGAAACCGCCTTGGCTGCCGGCGCGAGGAGCGTCGCCTTTACCTACAACGACCCGGTGATATGGGCAGAGTATGCAATAGACACAGCGATCGCTTGTCGTTCGATCGGCATTAAAACGGTCGCTGTAACGGCTGGATACATCACGCCCGAAGCAAGACCCGATTTCTTTAGGCACATGGATGCAGCCAATGTCGACCTGAAAGCTTTTAGTGAGGACTTTTACTATCGTGTAACTTCTTCTCATTTGCAGCCTGTGCTAGATACGTTGCAATACTTGAAGCACGAAACAAACGTCTGGTTTGAGTTAACGAATCTACTAATTCCTGATGCGAATGATTCAGTCGATGAATTGCGACAAATGTGCGATTGGATCACTGCAAATTTGGGTTGCGATGTACCGATTCACTTCACTGCGTTTCATCCTGATTTCCGCATGCTCGATCGGCCAGCCACACCCAAGGACAAATTGATTGAAGCTAGGGAGATCGCAATTTCGGCAGGCATCCACTACGCTTACGTTGGTAATGTGCATGACGTTGACAGGCAAAGTACCTATTGTCCTGACTGCCGTAAACTTTTAGTTCAACGTGACTGGCATCAACTCGGTCAATACCACATTCACAATGGATGCTGCGGTTATTGCCACACACCTATAGCAGGTCATTTTGAAAACAAACCCGGAACTTGGGGCCGAAAGCGCCTTCCGATCGCTATCCAACCATTAACCCAAACGGATCAATCATAGATTGAAGATTCAGAGGATTATCTCGCCATGACGGCCACTACCCTATCTCCTCAAGATTTAGCTATGCTCTTGCTGCGTTGCGCTAGCTCTAACATCTGCAGCGCCGTTTTCAAACAAGAGATAAACGCTGACTATGTCCTCCCTGATCTCATCGCTCAACGGGTTGTTCATGGCGTGTTTGTAACACTAAAGCGTGAGGGACATCTGCGAGGCTGCCGTGGAGTTCTTGGGCAACCGATGCCACTAGGGAACGCCTTGCGACAAGCAGCGAGACAAACGGCCTGCAATGACACTCGAATGCCCGCAATCTCACCTACTGAACTACCCTATCTATCCGTCGGCATCACTCTGCTTGGACCGATGCAACCTGTGGCGTCATCCGGCCGGGATCGCTTGAAGTCTGTGGATGTTGGTCGCACAGGACTTCGTATTATGCGTGGCAGCCAAGCAGGACTACTGCTCCCAGATGTAGCAACTGAAATGGGCTGGGATGCCGAGCAGTTTCTCGAAGGCGTGTGTCGAAAGGCTGGCCTTCCAACAAATGCTTGGCTCGCCAATGACATTCAGTTGGATATTTTTCATGGTGAAAAAATCAGTGGAACTATTATCTCCGAGCATTTGCATGGACGCGTTTTAAAATCGCCTCAGCTTGTATCTACTGCCGACACTTATCGGCTCGCTACGCTTGCCGCGAATAATATCATCGCGTTAAGAACCGGAGCCACTCCAACCTACATTCATCCCGAAATGCCAGATCGTAGTGTTGAAGGAATTGTTCTATCGGTCGCTGCTGACCCCATAGATAACTCATCCACTGAATCGCTAGAACATCAACACTATCTCAAATATTCGTTTCGCCCTGGCATCCCGCTTCAAAGTTCCTTATTTGAACTCTGCGAAGCGGCTGCTCAGCAATTCACTCAATTCGGGCGCCGAGCGCGAGTGCGAGTTGACCTTACAATCCTTCAGGACCCAGCGCACCATGGCACGATACAAAATCATGATCTCCGGGGCTATGACCCAGAGCAGCGCGCCCTACTAATTAGTGCCAATGGCAACAATAGTCTGATATGGAAGCCTCGCCAGACAACCGAAGGCTTGATTGCGACTGCAGCTGCAGGCCTGGGTATCTTTCCACAGTTTGCAGCGATCCACACCCTTTCCATCGCATCCACACTTCCACATATACAGGTAGCGCAAACCCCTACCTGTGACATCACTGATCAACCTCGCCTACCTGCAGTTGCAGGCCAGTTTTACCCTGCCGCCGATCATGAACGCATCGATATGGTTAGAGCTTGTTTGACGAAGGCTCAGCCCATGGTTTCTTCAATAGAAAAGAAACCCTCACTCGCTATCATGGTGCCCCATGCTGGTTTGATATACTCCGGAGCCATCGCTGCTGCGGTTTGGAATTCCATTAAAATCCCAAACTCGATTCTCATCATTGGCCCTAAGCACACGCCACTAGGGGTTAATTGGGCCGTTTCGCCACACAGCGAGTGGAAACTGAGTGCTACGACATCTTTGATGTCGGACATGAACTTGACTCATCTGATCAGTCAGCGGGTTCATGCAATGCAACTCGATGCCGCCGCCCATCGCCGCGAGCATTCCATTGAGGTGGAATTACCCTTCGTACATCAATTAGCTCCGCATTCCAAAATCGCAGCTATTGCGATGGCATCTGCCGATTGGCCGAACATTGCGAGAGCTGCTCGAGAACTATCAGCAGTTCTGCGTGAACTGCCGGAGATGCCTCTGCTAGTCATTTCCTCAGACATGAATCATTTTGCAAATGATGCTGAAACAAGACGCCGCGATGCATTAGCCTTAGACGCATTTGCTAGCGGTGATCCACAACGGCTGCTATCAGTATGCCAGCAACACCAAATAAGTATGTGTGGCCAAATCCCTGCCGCCCTAGTACTGCAAACGTTAATCGAACTAGGTATGCCATTTCGAATTGAGAATATTGCCTATGGCACCAGTGCTGACATCTCCGGTGATAGGAATCGGGTTGTTGGTTACGCCGGATCTATCCTTTGGCCGCAATAATGCTGGCGCAAAGTTGCGACAATGCCTGTCCCAGCATCGACACTCCCGACGGCGCGCTTGCGAAACAATGCCTGTCCCAG
>JAUMAI010000476.1:0-4947 GCA_032116775.1 Pirellula sp.
ACCAGAAATGGCATCATCCCCCATCAGGAAACAACGCCTGACGGTGCGATTGAAGACGTGAGCGATCGCGACTTCGTCGGGATCAAAGACTTCGGCACGTGAAGGTCGAGCCATGGTGGGGGCTCCAAGGGCAGAAAAGGTGCACGCATTGCCACACATATTCTTATGTCACGTTGTGGCTGTCAACCCCTGCGGTCCGGAACTTTTCCACCTTGCGCCCCCCCGATGGGGGCCCGACCTCAATGATTTATGCTTTGTCCCCATGATTTTTCCCATTTATGCACTGTCCCCATGGTTCGTCCATGATTCCATTTATGCACTGTCCCCATGGTTCGTCCCCATGGTTCTCCCCCATGATTCCATTTATGCACTGTCCCCATGGTTCTCCCCATTTTGCCACGTCGCGGGTCGGCCCGAACACGTGGACACGATCCGTAGCCATCGCACGCATCGGCGTTACTATCTTCGCCGCCGAGTCCGCGAGCTCTTCGCAGCAACCTAACGCGGCCGCATCCTGATCATTCGATCTTTCTTCACCGTCGCATTCATGCCGACGACGGCTCTCGCGTTCATCTTTGGTATCGATTAGACGCCCCATCTTCGACGCTTGCCGCGAAATTGCGTTAAGTAGGTAGTTTGTATCGATTCTCAGCAATCGCATAAGCCTTTTGTAGAAGACTCAAAGCCTTCGCGGTCAATTTATGAAATGCTCTGTCCCCGTCGTTGCCTCGGTCCCCGTCGTTGCCTCGCAAAAGGTTGATTCCGTGTAGGCATTTCCGAGCTAAAAAGCTTTGCTCGAAAAAAACGGAACTCGCAAAAATACGCGATTGCGCGTATTGCAGAGCAATTTTACCTTGTAATTATGGAATTAGATCAAACCCAAGTTGATTTGACGGCGGTAATGGAAACGATTCATTGGGAAACTGCTAATTTTGACGGACCATTTTTGTATTAACCGAGCGAGAAGTCTGCACGAGGACGGTCTTACCCGGGGAGACCTGTCGCCGCAGCACCGCCACAGCGAAAGGTACGCCTGCGGCCTGTTGTGGTGTCTCCGTCTGCTGCACTTTTGTCCGCTTACAGCAGTAGCCACGAGCATCCAACTAGCGTGAAAATATCCGCCACATTATCCCGTATGGGGTTGAAAAAAACCTTTGAGTGTGAAGCCCTGCTAGGCGATGGTTCGAATGTCGTAGTACTACAGCCATGAAGGTATCATATGCGTACAGAATCAAGTGAAGGTACTGTTATCGTTCAGAGATCGCAACATTTTCCCGAATGGTCGCTACTGCTGTTCTTAATGCTTTCAGTTTGCGGACAGAGTCTTGATGCGCGGTCAGGAGAGGTCAAAGGAGATGCGAGGCCAGTGGTTGCTTCTTCACCGGAGGATGCTGAACCAGTGAAAGTAGAGTACGCTCGCCTTCCAGATCACGCCGAAGTTTCACTCGGCACTTTGTTTGTAAAGCAGCAGAACCGTCGCCATATTTTGCTTGTTAACAAATCTTCCGAGGCAATGAGCATCGTTAGCCTTGACACCGGATGTGGGTGCGTGCAAGCCAAGGCGAACGGAGAACCGATCGCGCCAGGAAAAAGTGCAGGCATTTTCATTGATATCTCACCAGAATTGCAAAGCGAGCAATTTTCCCAGTCGATACGCGTGAGATTTGATGCGTCGACCGTACATGATCTGGAGTTGAGACTAGCGGGCAAAGTAATCGGCCCCATTACAGTTGAGCCACGAGCCATCAACTTTCGCAAGGCGGATGGGGCAGTTGATATTGTTGTTGCGCCAGCATCTTCAGCGGTGGTTGTGCAGTCGTGTAAAGAAGTCCGTGGAGTTTTGTCAATTCTAAGCAAAGACACAGTCAGTGGAGAACTGCGATTGCGGGTGCTGCCGGATTTGTCGCATGGACAAGCAGTGGCGCTATTGCGAGTAGCGTACGAAGAAGCGGGCGTTCCGTCCGTTGTTGACATTCCAATTGCAGTGCAAGGGTCATCGGAGGTTCGATTTATCCCTTCAACTTTAACGCAGTTGGAACTAGGCGATCCCGTTAGGATAATAGCGATATTCACTAATGATTCAGCGCCAGCGAAAAATGTTGATGCTCAATTAACGTTGAAGTCAGCAGCCGGTAAAGACATTTCAGAACCACTGCAATATCAAGTCGTTCGAATGTCCGATCGAAGATTTGACATCTCAATGACATTCCGCGAAAAGCCAGCTGAGAATCGTGGATTCTTGTGTTTTAAACTTGGAGAGCGAGAGTACCTTTGCCCCTTTGTGTTCGAGGATTGAATTATGTTGTCAAAGCTGATCTATTCGTTTGTCTTGATGTGTCTGGGTGCCACATCCGCGTCGGCACAGTGCTGGGTTTATGGCAATACGTCGAAAAGCTGTGCCGAAAAAGCGACGGAAGGTTCATGGGCTCCCCAGAGCTGCCATGGTTGTTCAAGCTCTGATCCAGAAAGCGTTCCAATTGTAGACCGAAACTGGATTTGCACGCATCCCACGATGCAAAGCTTAGACAACCACGATGCTACCCATTGGAATCAACAAAGATACACCACCGTTACATTTGGTACAAGCCAAGGATACTCCGATAAGTTGGACGGAGATTACAAGTGTGGAGAATGGGAAGATTGTTCAAATGAATGCGAAGTGACCTTAGTTGGCTCGGCTATTCATATCAACTGTGTCTCTGTGACCGGTGGCAATCTGGATTACTACGTGCCAATTCTTGTAGGCAGTTGCGTATATGACCCTTGATTGGTTTCCTGTTGCCTTAATGTTTGTTAAGAGCAAATATGTATCTCGGCGAGCGAGATTCTGGTTGGTAAAAGGAAGCGAGCAATTGTGTGGTTTCAATGACGTCGGCCGGATACCAACAGGAACGTCGGTAAAAAGGTCGTTGATCGTATTTAGGCTTACTGACGGACGGGATGAATCGCAACAACTGCGACTTGAAATTCCTGCGGCCGCATCTCAGCAGGGCGATCATTGCGATCGCCCTTTTTCATGAAAATGCTTTTATTGTTGCGGGGTATTAAGTTCCTATTCTGTTATTTGTCATATTGAGGACGCCATGGCACTTTCGTTTTCCGCATTGCGGTTTTCACTTTCTCTATTGTTTCTCTTCGCTTCAATTCCAAACCTTTTTGGAGAGCAATCGCTTCCTAGGATTCCGCTTCCAAGTCCGGTGTTTTTCGAGGGCGTAGATGATTCCCACGTCCGCGATGTCACTAAATGGGCGAATGAGGCAGAGGCCTGGTGTGCGACAGATCGGTACGAGGTTTTTGGTAAAGGTGAATTCGGCCGCGTGGTGATCGTGCGAGATGTTTCTGTTTCTCTTTTCAAGGCCGTTCGTTTTAGGCTTGCAGAAGATCCGCCAGCAGAGAGAAAGAGGATTTATTGCTTTCAAGCTCATGTTCTAGGAAATGAGGCACCGGTACCAGAAGGCATGATTCCGCAGGACGAACGAGCCAGTGATTACTTAAAAACTGGCACCACTGTTTATCGAGTGGGAGGATCGAAGGAGGCTGTGGAAATACCGGAATTTGAGGTCGCGAGGCTTGGACGGGGCCTTCCCACTTTCAATCCGATCGTAGCCTCGCATTGCGGGGTTGATCAGACTTTGAATGGCGGTGCCTTGGAGTCGCCCGGGACATCCTTTGGCAAACGGTGCATCCGTGGCACCCATCAAATCGGTGGCTATCTGCACGTCTTGATGGAGTATGGTGATGGCAACCTTCGTCTGAATTACATGGCAACGTTTCTTGATGGTTATCCTGTACAATGGGATTGGGTGAGTGTTTCAAAGGACGAAAAATTTCAAGTTTGGGAGAGTACGCGCACTGAATGGAAGGATTTTGGCACTGATATTAAGTTACCTATCAAAATGCATGGAGTGCGAACGCACCGTGTGCGACCGGGAGAGTTTTATTTTGAATTCGATTGGTTGCTAGGAGAGAACGTCAGTGAAGGTATTTTTGATAAAGAGACCATTGGGAAAATCGACTTTGTTCCTTAGGACGAGCCCTGCTGTTTGTCACGACATTCGGGACTTTGTGTTCGAGTTCTCGGCGCTGGCGTGCTTTCGGCAAAAACTGGGTGACCAATTTTGCAATCAGTGCCGCGGTACTGTGCTACGGCACCGCTGCAGTACCAATCGGTCCGCGATTAATGGTGATTTGGGCCGACTCTGTGCGGCCGGTGCGTATCGTCAGACAGATTGGGTTGCAGGTTTAAATGTCTTGTTGTTGGCCGTCAGCTCGGTTCAACCGCTGCTGGCCTGCGATAGTGGAACAACATCGGGTGGCTTACGACACGCATTGCAGCTGGTCGCTAAATTGATTTCGCGGCGGTTGGTGCGAGCTCGTTGGCCAGCGAGGCTCAATTGTTCTGGGATGTCCGATCCAGTTCTGAAGTACATCTCATCGGGTGTTTGCCCCTTGAACGCGGCATGAGGCAAATGCCGGTTGTGTTGATCGAACTAGAACGTGACCACGCTGGTGACTTTGGACAACGAGTCGAGTTCGAAGGCTTCGCCGAGGCATGCCTTGCGTTCGGTTTTCGGGGTGAGTGATGCTTCGGCTGTTAGGCTGAATGATGCTTTACGGCAGGAAATTCGCGATTGTTTCGCATCCGACTGTCAATCCGATGGCGATGGACGAGTGCGTTCTCTATAATTCTCTCTCGACTCAAAACTAATAGCTGAAAAGCGCACTTTCAATCAAACAGAGAGCGCCATCGCCGCCTCTCTGAAACGAGTTTCCAAAACGGCAAGAAAAACCCACCCGAAAGGGTGCGGCATTTGTTTTGAAACGTCTGAACCGTTTTAGAGAGAGCGGGTTTGGGGCGATAACAGAAATGCCGTGAATGACGAGTGATTTCTAATTTCTTCGAGCGAGAAGTCTGTACGAGGACGGTCTTAGCCGGGGAGCTGATCA
>JAUMAI010000477.1:0-6605 GCA_032116775.1 Pirellula sp.
CCAATAAAAAAGAATGGCTCGACAAAGGCAAAGGCAAGCGTGGAGAAGAATACGGCCAGGAAGATATTAAACATCCCCTTCTGAGCATAGATGGTGCATATCTCAACCACCTTCTTGGAATCCTCAACCGATGCTTTGGTATTACCATCCAACTTGATATTCTTTTTGATAAACTCCACTGCTCGATAAGCACCGGTCGTCACCGCTTGCATCGAAGCGCCTGTGAACCAATAGATCACCGCCCCCCCTGTGATCAAGCCCAATAAGAATGGTGGATGCATCAACGACAAGTTCTGCAGCAGCTCTGGCTTTAGACCTTCCGTTAGCCCCATGATGATCGAGAAGATCATCGTCGTAGCACCAACGACTGCGGTACCAATTAGCACCGGCTTGGCCGTTGCCTTAAACGTATTGCCGGCACCATCATTCTCTTCGAGATGATGCTTGGCTTTTTCGAAATCGGCGACGATACCAAATTTATCTTTCAATTCTTTCTCGATACCCGGTACCTGTTCAATAGTAGAAAGCTCAAATACCGACTGAGCGTTATCTGTCACTGGTCCATAGGAGTCGACTGCTATGGTGACCGGTCCCATGCCCAAAAAGCCGAAAGCGACTAAACCAAATGCGAAGACGCTGGGAGCTTTCATAATTTCCTCAAAGCCAAGGGTACTGATCCCCCAGGCGATGGCCATCAGCCCCATCGTGACCAAGCCCAGCCAATAGGCGCTAAAATTACCTGCTACCAAACCAGAAAGAATATTCAGCGATGCTCCACCCTCGCGTGAAGAAGTGACAACTTCCCGAACATGCTTCGATTCCGTAGACGTAAAGACTTTCACAAATTCTGGGATAATCGCTCCAGCTAAAGTTCCGCAGGTGATAACCGCAGAGAGCTTCCACCACAGGCTTTCGTCGCTACCAAGTTTGGGGAGCAAGACAGCCGATGCCACAAATGTGAGCAATACAGATACGATCGAAGTCAACCAAACCAAGTTGGTGAGTGGCGTTTCAAAATTCATCGAATCAGCATTCTGGTACTTCGCTTTCGCAAACGCCGCGTTGGCCAAGTAAGAACCTGCCGAAGCGACCACCATGATGACACGCATCAAGAAGATCCACACGAGCAGTGGTACTTGTACCTGTGGTTCAGCGGCCAGCAAAATAAAGGTGATCAAAGCAACTCCGGTCACGCCGTAGGTTTCAAAACCGTCAGCCGATGGACCAACCGAGTCTCCAGCGTTGTCGCCGGTGCAGTCAGCAATAACACCCGGATTTCTCGCATCGTCTTCTTTGATCTTGAAAACGATCTTCATCAAGTCAGAGCCGATGTCAGCAATTTTAGTGAAGATACCACCGGCGATACGAAGCGCTGCGGCTCCCAACGATTCACCAATCGCGAAACCAATGAAGCAAGCTCCCGCATACTCGCGCGGTACAAATAAGAGAATGCAGAGCATCAATATTAATTCGACTGAAATCAGCAACATCCCAATACTCATGCCCGCTTTGAGCGGAATGTCATAGCAAGGGAAGGGCTTGCCTTTCAAACTTGCGAAAGCTGTGCGCGAATTGGCGAACGTATTGATGCGAATACCAAACCAAGCGACAAAGTAGCTTCCGGCAATACCGATCAAAGAGAACAACAGAATGATTGCCACTCGATCGAGCGGCATTCCATTTCCACCTTTAAATGGCACCAGCTTGCCAAAGTAAAAACCCACGACGATGGCAATAAATACCCACAGGATAAGCAAGAACTTGCCTTGAGTTAGTAGGTACGTTTTGCAGGTCTCGTAAATCAACTCCGAGATATCTCGCATCGATTGATGAACCGGCAAATTCTTCAGCTGATAAAACATAACCAAGCCGAAAAGTAGCCCCAAACCGCTGACCACCAGGCCGACCAACAGTAGCGTACGGGTAGGGATTCCCATCAACTCTTCACCGCTAAAGTCTGGCAAAACGAGAGAAGCCTCCCCTCCATGCTCGTGAGTTTCTATTTGAGCTACTTCCGACAAATCTATGCCTTGAGCGCCCTGAAATCCAAACGCCTCGACACCCGGCAAACATGTCATCAATAACGCCAATGCCAGCCCGAAAAATTTCAGGCTTGTAGATG
The DNA here is from genome assembly GCA_032116775.1 of Pirellula sp. Taxonomy (GTDB): domain Bacteria; phylum Planctomycetota; class Planctomycetia; order Pirellulales; family Pirellulaceae; genus JAFLCP01. The sequence continues at coordinate 2,123 of JAUMAI010000477.1, forward strand.
GAAAGAAACTCATTCTAATTCCTCTAAAGAGTGGGGAATGACGGGGAAGCACGTCCAGTTTGTACTTTTCCCTCTTTTTTGGACCAAAATCCTACAGTACGCCTTTAATAGTACACTGAGGGTGGTTTATCTGCCACAAGGTAGCTTGCAAATCCTAACTTCGTCAACCGCCCTAGCTTAAATTAATTTCCATAACGAATTCTTCGCCCCCTCGTTTATTCCAAAACTATCCAATTAGTCCAGCCACCCCTAACAACTACGATTCCAGCTCTCAAATTCGCTTCATTTGAACCAGTAAACCACCCATTCGAGTCGCAAGGAGATAGCGAACAAACGAATACCAACCGGCATAGCGATTTTGTAGTGCCGCGGATTATCTTGGTTTCCAAGTAGCATTCGTAATGCCAAGCAGGGCCGGCGGAGAGAACGAAAGAAGAAGCGAGCGAACTCGGAAATTGAAGCCGCCTCGACAGAAGTTAGGCTAATGCATTTGCCCATAACCTACAAAAGCACCAACACTTGGACATGGCTTATGCCTAAAACGCAAGAAGCCTTCCCAGGAGGAAGGCTTCTCAACTCGAATGTCAGCGGGACTTAGCCCGAAACGCTGGAACTTTGACAGGCTACCTATCGCCCACTACCCTGCTGCTGAGTGATACTTTCCATCACTCGATCTAGATTAAAGCTACCTGGTTTCTGCCTTGGAGGGAACTCCTTAAAGCTTTGCAACCAGTTGCCAACATAGGCTCCAGCAGGGGCAATCATAAACATATGTTCGAGATACCATCGCTGATAATCCATGCCGATGTCATGTGCCAGCTCAAATGGATCCATGCGTAGATTGGTGAGCATCGGAGCTCGCAGCTCCTCAAATGGCTGTTGCCACACATGCAATCCATGGGCATTCTGCTTCAAGAAGGTTACCTTCCAGTTGGAGTACCTTAAAGCGGCCACGCTTCCATCATCGGTCCAATAAATGAACTCTTTGCGTGGCCACTCTGCTTCACCCTTGAGAGCTGGAATCAAGTTGTAACCATCCAGATGAACCTTATAGGTTCTATCACCGATTTTGCGACCTTTGAGCAATTCTTCTTTGGCGGTTGTATCGCCCGCAGCCGCTACCAAGGTGGTCAGCATGTCTTCATGGGCGCCAATCTCATTGATCACGGTTCCAGGCTTAATCACTCCTGGCCAGCGAATAGCACAAGGAACTCGATAGCCACCTTCCCACTGAGTGTTCTTTTCACCGCGGAACATCGTGGTACCGCCGTCCGGCCAAGTGAAGGCTTCAGCACCATTGTCGGTGGAGTACATGATAATCGTGTTTTCTTCCAGCCCTAACTCCTTGAGTTTGGCCAGCAATAAGCCGATCTGTCGGTCGTGCTCGACCATACCGTCAGCATAGATTCCCAAGCCTGTCTTACCGGCTACACCATCCTTTAGATGAGTAAAGATGTGCATCTTGGTACTATTCCACCACATGAAGAAAGGACGATCGGCTTTGGCAGATCGCTCCATGAAGTCCATTGCCTTGGTATTGACTTCTTCGTCGAAGGTTTCCATTCGCTTCTTCGTCAATGGCCCAGTATCAACGATTCGACCATCAGCAAAACTATGAATGACTCCCCGTGGACCAAAACGCTTTTTGAAAGCTGGATCCTTCGGGTAATCGGGATTCTCTGGTTCTTCCTCTGCATTGAGATGGTACAGATTGCCATAGAACTCATCGAAGCCATGGGCCGTAGGCAGCATGTCATCGCGATCGCCTAAATGGTTTTTACCGAATTGCCCAGTTGCATAGCCACGGGCTCGCAACAAAGTTGCAATTGTAGGATCTTCCTTTCGCATTCCTTCCGGAGTACCTGGAAGACCGACCTTAGTCAAGCCGGTTCGGATCGGAGATTGTCCCGTGATGAAGGCGGCGCGACCTGCAGTGCAACTTTGCTGGCCATACCAATCTGTAAACAGAGCCCCTTCGCGAGCGATGCGGTCGATGTTAGGGGTTCGATACCCCATCATGCCCATGTTGTAGGCACTCACATTGAATTGACCGATGTCATCTCCCCAAATCACTACGATGTTGGGCTGCTTTTGTTGCGCATGCACAATGCTATCCGTCACGGCAGTTACTGCCGTGAACATCGCAAATATCCCGAGCGCAAATGACCAAGTACGATTTCGCATGGTCTACCTCCTTCTAAAGTTTGCAAATGCCTGTGGTTGGTGACTTAAAACGATCGGCCACTATTCCGACCCTATTTGGTTTTCAATTCGTGCAAATTCCAACAGCCGATGTGAGCGCGCAAGCATCGATGCCTTAACGCATGGAGCGCAATACGGCCCGCGCATCCTGCAGCGCTCGCTCTCGTTACGCTCGAAACAGATGTTGGTCCTCACAAAAATTCGCAGCCCCTTTCCGTGGCGAGAGTTGATTTCACTCGCTTGGCGAGGACAATGACAGAAATCGCAATCACTAAAGGGCTCTATCCCTCCCCAGACGCTACTCTCTGAATTCGACCGATTGTACCGCCCCCCCCCGATAAGTCTAATGCACTGAAATCATAATTCTGATACCTTTAGAGCATGGACATATCGCTCAAGCATCTGCACTACCTTACGGCGTTGGCTGACTTTCGTCATTTCGGCAAAGCGGCCGATGCGCTTGGTATCAGCCAACCGGCTCTAACCCGGAGCATTCAAAATCTGGAACGCGATCTCGGTGTGCTGCTATTCGATCGTAACACGCACACTGGAATTGAGCCGACCGTTTATGGAAAGATGATTTTGGAAAAAGGGGAGAAGCTACTTGCCGAGAGTCAGGAGATCCTGCGAGAACTGCGTCTACTGCAGGGCCTTGATCATGGTGAGTTAGAGATCAGCACAGGTCTATTTGCGTCGGAGATCTCTGTCTCTCCTGCGATAGGAAGACTGATCCAAGCGCACCCTGAAATACGCTGTCGAATAAAAATTACCGATTGGCGACAAGCGACTCAAGATGTTTTGGAGCGACAGGTCGATTTGGCGGTAGCGGAAAGTTCCGAGGCGCAGCTTCACGACAAATTGCAAATCGAACCTTTGGGGCAGCATCAATTAGTATTCTTCACCCAACCCAATCACCCGCTAGCTAACAAACAAAACTTATCTTTCGAACACTTGCTCGATTATCCTTGGATCGCGCCGCGAGGTCCAAAAAGACTCAGCGAGATGTTCCCTCCCAATATGAAAAAAGCGGGTTACTTCGAGCCGCGAAGTGGAGATTTTATTCCGGCCGTTCTGGTAAACGATCTGAGCTGCGCCAAAACCACAGTCAAACACTCCATTGGGATAGGTATTGCACCAGATAGATTGTTAAGCGAGGAAATACGCAGCGGAACGCTCCTTCCACTGACATTTACGCTTCCGTGGCTGAAACTCAACTACGGCTTTATTTTTCTTAAAAATCGCACCCTTTCTCCCTCGGCTATCGAATTCATGAAGGCAACGCGAGCTGTCGAGAATTTCAAATAACCGATTCTTGTCACAGGAAATTCGCCAACTTCAGGTTGCTGTGTCGGTACTACAGTGATCTTTTCCTGAATTCCACTCAGCGATTCACGAAGCATTTCCAATGGGTTCCAGCAAAACAACTCCTCCGCTAGCGAACGGTAGCGGTTCATTATGTCCTTCCCCCTTAGAGCCCCTCATCCCACCGATTAATTCGCCAACTCTTATAGATATTGAAAGGCTAGACCTGAAAGAGTAGCCTTACAGAAAACCCACCATTTTCGAGGCCGTAATGCTTCCCTGCCTAACAAACACCTCTCTCCTATTAGAATCACGACAGAGCTTAACTGGCTGGCGTCTGTTCCTGTGTTTATGCTTCTGCGCGCTCACTATTACTTCGCAATTCTCCGATGTGACGGCTCAGGATCCCGAGCCCCTCTCCACTGCTTCAGCCTCACCATCACCCGATGAGTTGCTAACACAATGGGAAACGAGCCTTCGGCCCGTTTTGGTAACCCATTGTTTGAAATGCCATAATTCGCTGAAGCAATCGGGACAACTAAACCTGGAAACGATTCCAGGTCTGTTACAAGGAAGTATCAGCGGAACAATCTGGAACTCTCAGACTCCGCTAGAGAGCCTATTGCTGAAAGTGCTCTCACCCACTGCCGAATCGCATATGCCTCCGGAAGGGCAGTTAAGCGACCATGAAATGGCAACCGTGAAAACATTTTTGGTAGAGCTCTCGAAAACTTCTCTTCCTGATTCGTGGAATAAGCCAGCCCAGGTAACGGATAAAGCGGCAGCACACTCAGGCATACTACTTCCCAGCAATCTCAACGCAACTTTAGCAATCGATGTGGCGATATCGACACAGTGGGCTTCCCAACAGCTTACGCCGGCTCCCATCGTTGACGACACAACATTCGCTCGCAGAGTCTACCTTGATTTGATAGGTCGAATTCCGACCCGCGATGAATTAGCCCATTTCCAAGCTCAA
>JAUMAI010000478.1:0-8698 GCA_032116775.1 Pirellula sp.
TCCTATCTATGAAGACATGGTGTTGAAGTTTGTCGAGCAGTTCTATTACATCGCCGCTGCTCTTAATCGCTCGGGACAAGAAGGAATGTGGGATGAAGAGGATGGATTTTACTACGATATGCTGCGTTTACCTGATGGTAGCTCTAAACGCTTGAAGGTTCGGTCGTTGGTAGGACTGTTACCTCTGTGTGCGGCGACAGTCATTGAACCCTGGCAACGTGAGCGTATTCCGCAGGTAATGGCTGGCTTGGTACAGCGTCTAAGTCGTATGCCGGAACTCGGGAACACGATGCATCCAGTTGGTCCTGCACATTACGGGGTGAACGAGCGTGGGATTCTAGCAGTCCTAAACCCCGAGCGACTTCGGCGAGTTCTCTCACGAATGCTAGATGAAAACGAGTTTTTAAGCCCTTACGGAATTCGCTCAATTTCGAAATACCACGAGCAAGATCCCTATATTATTAATGTGGAAGGACGGGAATTTCGAGTGGACTATCTACCAGCCGAATCGAATACCAGCATGTTCGGCGGTAATTCAAACTGGCGCGGTCCAGTATGGATGCCAGTGAACGCCATGATTATTCGCGCTTTGCTGCAGTACTACTTGTATTACGGCGACAACTTTAAGATTGAATGCCCGACAGGTTCTGGAAATATGATGAATCTATACGATGTGGCCAAAGAGCTTTCTCATCGACTCGTAGGGATCTTTCGCCGTGATGGCCAAGGTCATCGTCCGGTCTATGGCGGAACCGAGAAGTTCCAGAGTGATCCTTACTGGCGAGATCTCTTGCAATTCTACGAGTACTTCCATGGTGACAATGGGGCAGGGTTAGGCGCTAGTCATCAAACTGGATGGACTGGGTTAGTGGCAACATTTATCAAGCTCTTTGGCTCGTTAGATGCAGCAGGTGCTCTGGCAGGTGGCAAAATGTCGGCTTTTCAAAAAGAGGGAGGTAAAAAGTAAGATGAACCAACCCCGTTATCCTTCGCTTTACCAAATTAATACACGAGTGTGGTTGACGGAGTTATCGCAATCGCTTGGGCGGCCCGCTACGCTCGATGATATACCAGACGCAGAACTCGATCGCCTGGCGGAACTTGGATTTGATTGGATCTGGTTTCTCAGTGTGTGGCAAACCGGTCCTGGCGCACAGCAGGTGTCTCGCGAAAATCCTGAGTGGCGACATGATTTCGAGCAGACACTACCCGATCTCCGAGAAGAGGATATCGCTGGATCTGGCTTTGCGATCACGAATTACACCGTTCATCAGAACCTTGGCGGAGATGCAGCGCTCGCACGTCTCCGTGAACGACTGCGAAAGCGAGGTCTTAAGCTGATGCTCGATTTTGTCCCCAATCATATGGGGCTAGGTCATCCATGGATTTACAGTCATCCTGACTTTTTTATTCGTGGAACGGAGATGGACCTTGTCAGTGCGCCGCAAAACTATACCCGAGTTAAACTAGCAGATGGGGAGCAGGTCTTTGCCTATGGTCGAGATCCCTATTTCTCTGGCTGGCCCGATACACTGCAGTTGAACTATGCGAATCCTGCTTTGCAAGAAGCGATGATTGGCGAACTTGTAAGAATCGCAGGACAGTGCGATGGTGTTCGCTGCGACATGGCCATGTTGGTTCTACCCGAAGTGTTCGAGCGAACATGGGGCCATCGCGCACCTGCTTTCTGGTCGAGAGCAACACAGCGAGTACGTGAAAGTGTTCCCGATTTTCTATTCATGGCTGAAGTTTACTGGGATATGGAGTGGACGTTGCAGCAGGAGGGGTTCGATTACGCTTATGACAAAAGACTATATGATCGTCTACGAGAAGGGCATGCCCGACCTGTACGTGAACACCTGCATGCTGGTTTGGACTATCAAGACAAACTTGCTCGCTTTTTAGAGAATCACGACGAACCAAGAGCGGCGGCAGTATTTACTCCCGAAATCCATCAAGCCGCAGCCGTGATATCCTTTTTGTCACCCGGCTTACGCTTTTTTCATCAGGGACAATTCGAGGGTAAACAAAAGCGAATTTCTCCTCATCTGGTCCGCGGACCGCAAGAGCCGTTAGATAAAACAATCTATGAGTTTTATGATCGCTTATTGGGTGTGCTTCGGTTGCCGACGGTTCGTTTCGGAAGTTGGCAGTTGTTGGAATGTGCGCCAGGCTGGGATGGAAACTGGACCAATGATTGCTTTCTCGTATTTGGATGGCAAAACGAGAAAGAGGAGTCGTTGGTGGTGGCCGTAAACTACGCTGATAATCAAAGCCAATGCCATGCTCGATTGCCTTTTCTAAATATCGAACAAAAAAAGTGGTTACTGGAAGATCAGCTCAGCCAAGCTAGCTACCAGTGGAATGGTAACGATCTCTGCGCGAAAGGGCTTTTTCTTGATCTAACACCCTGGCAGGCCTGCATATTCAAAATGATCGAGTGCCCATAGTAACACTGGCTAAGTTTAGGATGATGTTTCGCCTGAAGGTGCCTATCTTGGTTCAAGTGGTGGCAAGTAAATAGTGAAACTACAAGAGTCAAGCAACTTGCGGAGCACACCACTGGACAATGCGTTTCTTTCCAACCGCTTGGTATGCTGGATTGCCGAGTAAAACATATTGCCGTTTAATTCTATTTTATGAATGAACCCGATCAGCCGTCGACGTTCGTTGCGGTGGTTATCCTTCGACTTGTCTCAACAATTCGCTGCGAGTTGGACTCATCCTAAGCTTGTATCTCGGCATGTGAAAATCCTAGGTGATTATGGTAGATGATCGTTGTTGTTTCAGCCTCTAAAGTGTTTCCGTCGTAAATGGCTAGCTTTTCATGGAGCGAGAGTCGACCTTATCTATAAAAAACGGGCAATCTCACCTGTTTTGAATTGAAGGTAGCTAACCGAGTAAAGATAATTCATGCCAAAGCTATTCGGGCAGCATCGTAGCTCTCGTGCCTAATGGCTTTGGTCTTTTCATGACGTTGCATGGCACCTTCTCTCAGTTGTGGTTGCGGTATGAAAGTTAGCCTAGGTAGTTTGTTTCTATGTTTAGTGGCAGTTGTTAGCGTTGAGTCCACCTCGCTAGCGCGGACATTTACGGTGACAAGCCTTGCTGATGCCGGAGATGGTTCATTAAGAGCGGCAATTGCCAGTGCGAATGCAAGCTCGGATCCAGATGTCATATGTTTTAAGAAAAGTCTTTCGGGGACTATCAAACTTATCACCGGTGAGATCGAAGTTATTGGGAAGCTGGTGATTGATGGACCAGGTTCGTCGCGGATCAAGATAAGTGGAAACAACTCGAGTCGGGTCTTTAAGATTGGACTGGGAACAGAGCTTTCTATTGACGATGTTTCTATTGTTGATTCTCGAAATACGACACTAGATTCCGTGGGATCGCTCTTGTTAACGCGTGGAGGTGCCATACTCAATGACGGTGGAACATTACGACTCGCAGGAGTCACTTTTCTTAAAAATATGACTATTGGTGGCGATCAGGCAGATGTCGTTGGTGGTGGAGCCGTGGTCAACAGCGGCCACGCCATGCTGATTGCGATTGGCTGTCAGTTCGTAGGTAATGTAGCCAGTGGCGGAAGTCGGTATGCGTTTGGTGGTGCGATTGCAAACGTTACCAACTCGATTGCCTACGTTGAGAATTGCGGTTTTGTCGATAACGTTTCCGTTTCCGGACAAGCGAACTACGGCGGAGCTATCGGCAATTTTGGGAGCAGTCAATTGGACGTTATCAAATGTTCTTTTGCTAACAATGTCGTTTCTGGAACTGAAGTAGGGGAAACGGGGTTCGGTGGAGCTATCGCGACTCGTCCAGGCTCGGTCAATAATTCAGGGAGTAGTACCGATATTTACGATTCCCAATTTCGAAATAACCAAGCAATAGGTGCCAACGCGGATGTAGGACAGTCCGGAGCTGACGCCGGTGGCGGTGCTCTCTATAACGAACGTTCTGTGCTGCTAACTCAAGACACCCAGTTCTTCGGAAATGAAGCATTCGGAGGTTGCGGCGGCAGCGATGGTGGAGATGCTCTCGGTGGTGCAATTAGTGCAACGGGTACGGATACGGAAGAACAGGTGACAAGTATCATTCGTTGCCACTTCACACACAACGTTGCTTACAGTGGATACGGCGCAATTGGTATCGGTGGTTTGGCGGCTGGTGGTGCTATCGAGAATACGTTAGGGACTCTGAGCCTTGTCCAAACGGTGGTGGTTCGCAATATGGCGATCGGCGTTGGTAACGGACAGGGAATTGGCGGCGGTCTTTACAATGGAGCGACGGTACTCGCAGATCATAAGACCATTAAAAACATCGTCGCGAATCAAGCCTCCACCGATTACGACGACGTCTACGGTACAGTGACGCAGAACTGATAATAGTCGGAAAAAGATCAGTGCTGCGGCCTCTATCAGACATAGAGCCGTTGGAGCATTTCGTTTACCGATGGAGTCAATTGATCGCGACGACGCAGTGCGTCAAAGCGTGCCAATAAATCCTCGGGACGAGAGCGTGCTTTTTCGGATCCGCTCAGATCTGCTACGCGTTCACCCTGGTGCATCATCACGATCCGATCACCTAGATGGACGGCTTGATGCATGGAATGGGTCACCATTAGAGTTGTCAGGCGATCGCGTGATATAATTTCATCCGTTAGTCGAATGACTTGGTCTGCGGAGCGTGGATCTAGGGCGGCCGTATGTTCATCTAACAGAAGTAGGTCGGGCTTATGCCAGGTCGCCATCAAAAGGGTAATCGCCTGCCGTTGGCCTCCCGAGAGGTTTCCAATTGGATTGTCGAGACGGTCCTCAAGTCCCATTTTCAGTGAACGTAGTCGGTCCGCCATTTCATCGCGCAATGTTCGATTGATAGACCAACCTAGGCCTCGCCGCATACCTCGCCTGGCCGCTAAAGCCAAGTTCTCTACAACGGTCATGGTGGGTGCGCTGCCTGAAAATGGATTTTGAAATACACGTCCGATGCGACGAGCGCGTTTATGTTCTGGTAAACGAGTGATATCCTCGCCCCCTAATTCAATCCGTCCTGAATCGACTTGAAAAACCCCAGCAACCGCATTGAGGAGGGTGGATTTTCCAGAGCCATTTGTGCCGATGATGTTGACAAAGGAACCCGGCTCCATCGTTATTGACACGCCCCTCAATGAGCGAACTTCATTGGGCGTGCCGGCATAGAAAGTTTTAGTGATCTCGATGACCTTTAGCATATTAGGCAGCCCCATCCTTTACGTTTGTCATACGAGACTTCCAGTTTTTTATCCAACGGGGAGCTACAAGAGCTGCAAATACAAACACCGCCGTTATTAATTTCAAGTCGTTGGGATCTAAGCCACAACGTAAGGCAATGGCGATCAACATACGAAATAAAATGGATCCGAGTAACGTCCCGGCGATCAATATTCCGAATCGTGACGATCCGACCAGTGACTCACCTATAATCACGCTTGCTAATCCCCAGACGACCATTCCGATTCCCATCTGCACATCCGCAAACTCTTGGTATTGGGCAAGTAAAGAGCCAGAAAGGGCGATCAAGCCATTGGCGAGGGCAAGTCCAAAGATCAGTAAGACTTTGTCACTAGCACCGAGAGCTCGGATCATCTGGGCATTGTCGCCCGCTCCGCGCATTGCAGAGCCGATATCGGTCTGTAGGAAAAGAAAAAGAATAATGCTGAGAGACAATACGAGTAATGTCATAAAAACCAAGTTGGCAATATCCTGGGTGCCTACAGTCCAACCTAGAATCTGGTACCGATCGATATCACCCATCACAGACTTAAGTATGATTGTCCATGTTTTCGAAAGGGTAGGGGACTCATTCAGCGGTAGATTACTACGTCCCAGGACACGCAGGTTTAGCGAATAGAGCGCTGTTGTCACCAGAATTCCACTCAAGAGTCCATGGATATTGAATCTCGTGTGCAAGGTTCCTGTGGTCGCCCCCGCCAGCATACCTGCCAAAAATCCAACGAAAGTGGAAATCAATGGATTCCAACCCAAAGCGAGCATTGCGGCCGTGGCTGCTCCGCCTAATGCAAAGGAACCATCGGCTGTGATGTCCGGAAAGTGGAAGATTCGGAAGCTGATGTAAACCCCTAAGGCTAACAAAGCGAAAATCAGTCCGAAATTTATCGCGCTAATCAGCAGCAACATCGGTAACACTGCTCCTCGGACAGATTGTACAAATAAACATTAAAAGACATTTCCAATTCTTAGAGGTCTCAAGTCTCAATTGCGAAAAGGGACTTGAGCTAACAAATCATCACGGCTTATAGGAGGAATTAGCAATTGGCCCAAACCAACAGGCCCCTCGCATCAACTCTGTCTCCCCCACACCCTCAATCGGTCGATCGTCCGCCAGCAGATGAAGTACACTGCGTGGCGAATCCGTTTTAAAAAGATCTTGAACTGTCTCGCGTAGCGGGAGCATACCCTTTGCCAGTGGGCGATAAGGAAATACCGCAGCATGAAAATGCCCCTCTACGGCGCTTCCATCGCGAATCGGACGCAGGAATGCTTTTTCAAAATCCTGTGGGGCTTTGCATGCGGTTCCGACAATCAATGCCAGCTTACGATCTTCGCTTTGTTCGCTTGTAAATGACAACCAGTTGCGAATGTCAGGAAAGGTCCAGGGTGCAATCCCATCGGCTAGCGTTGGAGATTTAATGAGCGACGCGCCAACCACGGCTGCTGCTTCGATAACCATCGTGAAGCAGGCGGATTGATAGTCGAAGGTATCAAGCAAAAGGTTGATGAAATCGGAGAATCTCAGCGTACCGCTTTCGCTCCTGCCTGCCTCGACGCGAATCAGGTGCGAAAAGTCTCCTCGACCGAGAGCACCATAGAGTACCTGCAGCTCGGGAACCATCTCTCCTTGTGAGATCTGAAAGTCCGGCACGCGACTCCCATCAGTTGCTTGTTCGACGGCGACTCCTGCTACGGCTAAGGCCTCACCAAACCTTCCCTGGGCTGATTTTTCCTCTTTTTCGGAAGCCCCATCCTCAAAAGCACCCAAACCTAAGCAAAACTGACTACCCTCGATCTTTATTCTCTTGGCCGAACTGGTACCGAGTTTTCCATCGCCAAATAATTCCGGACTACCGAACCATTCACAGCGAAGCGGGTCATTCACTCGTAGTGAATACGATTCAAAGTGAACGCCATTTCTTTCGAAGTTATTTACGGTGGAATTCGGAGCCGCGACAGCAGTTCTGGTCGACTCCCCAAGCAGCAGGCCGTCAACTCTCATTAATCGCAGGACAGAGAGCACATTTTCAACTGGATTACAAATGCGGAGTTGGCCCTTAACAGTAGCTAATCGCTTGCGGTAATTCAGTAAAACACTTATCCCAGCGGAGCTGATGTAAAGCACTTTACTCAAATCGATATCGATTTGATGTTCGCCGCTTTGAATTGCCGACTCGATGGCCGAACCGACATACTCGGACCAGCTTGCATCGAGACGTCCATCAAGTTCGAGCAGGAACTTATTGTCAAGGCGTTTCGTTTGAATTTGCATAATTGTGCTAACGTCTCCGTTCGCGTTGTCACTTCACAAGTAAGGCTACTTGGAGGGTAGAAGATGAGCCGGGATTTTATTTTCCGAGGCGGTGATCCAACCGTCAGCTCGTTGGCGGATCGACGGTGTTATATTCCAACGCTCGCGAAGCTTCGGTAGTGCGGTTTCGTTGTACAGCAGAATTTCATCGGTGATGTTGTCGACTGGAATAGAAGCGGGGCTTTTACCTTCCAGAACGTCAGCGGCCATATTTCCCAGAGTGCGGCCGATACTCACATAATCTGCGCCAAGATCAAGCGTGCCACCCTGCATGACAGTAGATGGAAGTGAACTGAAAACAGGTATTCCCGCATTCGTAGCGGCACGAATCACCACGGTGCTAGCCGACGAAATGGTTATATCGCCGCTTATCCAAATGGCATCCACACCACGGGATAGGACAGAGTTTACGGCTTCTTGAACGCCGGCAGAATTGTCGACACTACCCTCTATTAACTCTAATCCCATTTTGGGACAGAGTTCCCGAGCAAGTTTCGTTTGTGCAAAGGAGTTCGATTCAGCTGGATTCCAAACCAAACCGATTCGTCGCGCTTCGGGTCGCATCTCCTTGATTCTCTTGAACAAAGATTCTACCGGTTGCATACTTCCAAAACCTGTCATGTAGGATGGATGTTTGCTGTGGTCGACGGGATCGATTCCCACTCCAGCCGAATAGGGATCGGTTACTAGTCCAAAAACATGACGAACCTGATTAGACGACTTATTTGCATTGGCAACTGTCTGCAGGGATGCAGTGCTAATCGTTATTATAAAATCGAAGGATCCTGAGACGACGTCTTTAGCTATCGCGTTGGCAGTGCCGATGTCTCCTTCGGCGTTGAACGACTTGATAGATACCGTTGAACCCTCAATAAAACCGCGTTTAGAAAACTGCTCAAGCATGCCAAGCCGACCGTCATCAAGCGCTTTGATTGATGCGTGTTGGACGATCGCAACTCTAGGTATAGCCGATCTGTTTTTACTTCCCGCAACATTTCGAGATTGTAGATCTAGGATTAGAAGTGTTGTTCCAGCGACTACCAGAAGAATGAGCCCGAGGCTCAAACGTTTTAAACCATCTAGGATAAGGCTTGGCATTTAGGGCTCACGAGCA
>JAUMAI010000479.1:0-2311 GCA_032116775.1 Pirellula sp.
TCGTCATTCTTTCACCATTAACTCTGTTTCGATGGCTTGATGTCGCACCACCGAACTATCCATCATTGTGGCAGTGTATTGGGATGATCGTCGGTGTTTATGGTATTGGCTACTGGATTGCGGCAGTAGCGCCGCAGCGTCATTGGCCAATCATTCTTGTCGGACTTTTGGGAAAGGTATTCGGGCCAATAGGTTTTTTGATCACTGTTAGGAATGGCGAATTGCCATGGGAGTGGGGTTGGATCTTAGTTACTAATGATTTGATATGGTGGGTCCCCTTCGCTTCTATTTTGTATTGGTCATTTCGCGAAAACTGCGATCCAAAGGTGGAAGAGAAATATGGCGAAGCGTGGAGCGTCAGCGATTCGCTTGAAAGGGTCAGTGACGAGAAAGGTCGAAAGCTCAGCGAGCTGTTTCGTAATAAGAAAGTTTTACTGGTTTTCGTCCGGCATTCGGGCTGCACGTTTTGTCGAGAAGCACTTGCCCAATTGCAGAAGGTCAAGCCGAGACTAGATAAAGAGAACATTACCTTAGCGATCGTGCATCTGGGGCCAAGCGGCGATCCGGACCGATTCTTTGCCCGATATAACCTCGGAGACGACGTCATTCGGATCAGCAATCCTGAGTGCACTTTGTTTAGAGCCTTTGGTCTGGGGCGTGGACGATTCAGGCAGCTTCTAGGTTGGCAGGTGTGGTGGCGAGGATTTCTTTCTGCGATCGTTTTTCGAAATGGAATCGGCAAATTGGTTGGGGATGGTTTTCAAATGCCGGGGGCCTTTTTGCTGCAGGATAAGAAAATCGTTGCTGAACATAAGCACCGAAACGCTGCCGACGAACCTGATTATCTTAAATTGGCATGTAAAGTTTAATGCATCGGTGTAAGCCTTGAATGTCGTCTGGTTAAAACGCGATTTGCGACTGCGGGATCATCGGCCACTGTTTGAGGCTGCTCGCCATGGTAAGGTTCTTGTACTTTATGTGTATGAGCCCTTGGTATGGCAAGCGCCTGAAGCGGATGTATCTCAGCTTAATTTCGCAAATGAATCCTTACGCGAATTGGATCACCAACTTGACCAGCTTGGCGGAGGAATCGTTTATCGATCCGGCGATTTTTTAACGATTCTCAATCGACTGCATGCAGAGCAACCCATTCGCAAGCTCTGGAGCCATGAAGAGACCGGTACCATGGCGACGTATCAGCGTGATATTGCTGTGAAGCGTTGGTGTCGCCAGCAGGGAGTTCAGTGGCACGAGTTTCCTCAAACTGGCGTTGTGCGCAAATTGACTTGTCGTGATGGTTGGGCTGCGATGTGGCAGCAACGCATGGACGAACCCAGTGTGAGTCCACCTGCTGGAGTCGAGTTTGTCAGCGATATTGAGCCAGAGCGAATTCGTAGTGCCCACGATTTGATGATGAGATCTGTTGTCGATAAGCAGCGTCAGCTTGGTGGCGAGTCACATGCCCACGAAATCTTGCATGATTTTCTCTATCGCAGAGGTTGGGATTACCAGAAAGGAATGAGTAGTCCAGTCTCTGCCGTTGAGGCGTGTAGTCGACTCAGTCCGTATATCGCTTGGGGTTGCATCAGCATCAAGCAGATTCATCAGAAGCTAGGTAACCGACAAGTTGAGCTCAAGTCGACTCGCAACGGAGGTCAGTCCTGTGAGGCTGATAGTCATACCCCAACGCAATGGCTTAAAGCATTGAACTCCTTTCAAGGAAGACTTCGATGGCATTGTCATTTTATGCAGAAGATGGAAGACGAACCTGAGCTCGAATTTCAGAATCTTTGTCGAGCGTATGATGGTTTACGAGAAAACGATTGGGATGAGGGTAGATATCAAGCGTGGTGCGAGGGGCGGACCGGTTATCCCATGGTGGATGCATGTATGCGGGCGACGATCGCTACCGGTTGGCTAAACTTTCGCATGCGCGCGATGTTAGTTTCATTCGCTGCCAATCATCTCTGGTTACATTGGCGCCAGCCAGCTTTGTTTTTGGCTCAGCATTTCTTAGACTTCGAGCCGGGTATTCACTACTCACAGTTTCAAATGCAATCGGGTACTACGGGTATCAATACGCTGCGAATGTATTCGCCTGCCAAGCAGGTGAAGGATCATGATCCGACCGGCATCTTTATTCGTCGCTGGGTTCCGGAGTTGTCTGATGTTCCAGATAAGTTTCTGGCGGAGCCTCATCTGATGCCCACCGGTTTGCAGCTTATGGTTGGGTGTCAGATCGGTAAGGATTATCCAGCCCCGATCGTCGAGCATAGCGAAGCGTTAAAGCTGGCCAAGCACAGACTCTACT
>JAUMAI010000480.1:0-9523 GCA_032116775.1 Pirellula sp.
GCCTCGGCAGCCATCTATCTGATCATGCGAAATACGGTCGACCAAACCGATATCGATCAAATTGACCTGCTAGACCGCGAGCCCAGCAGCGAACTCCCCGAACTACCTCCACCCGGAACTGAGACCGCTAAGCCCCAAGACTCCAATGGAGCGGAAACAGCAGCTACACCAACTTCGCAAGATACTAAGAGCGAGGACACTACTCAGCCAGACGCGCCGCGTAATGAAGGATAATCCCAGCTGCCACTGAAACATTAAGCGAGTCCGTATTGAGATCCATATCGATGCGGACTCTTACATCGCTTGCCATCTGGACATCCATGGGGAGGCCATGCCCCTCATTGCCCAATAAAATCAATCGCCGGCGCCCCCAGTCAATCTCTTCTAAGCTCTTGGAATCAGCTGCCAGGGAAGTCGACAAAATCTGCATCTGCAATGATGTTTGCAACCAGCGCAGATCCGGTATCAGACGGCCACTGGAAAGCAAACGCAACTTTAATGCGTTGCCCATGGAAGTCCTGAGTACTCGCCGTGAATATGGATCGCAACAATCTGGACCAATAAGCACAGTGTCGATCCCTAGCCCAGCACACGTTCTCAAAATACTTCCTAGATTCTCCGGATCCTGCACTCCCACCACACCCGCCAGCGTCTTTGGCTCTTTCCAATCATCTGGCGAAAGTTCCTGCACCGGAGTTAAAGACTTACGCTTGGCACAAGCTAAGGCTCCCCGATGAAAATGAAAACCAACCAGTCCGGTAAAAAACTCATTGGGCATTACGAAGATAGTACCCGGCTTTTGCCATGCAGCCTGAATCTGCTCGATATACTTTGGAGCGCATACAACGGATTCAGTTTCAAAATCACTGCGCAGCAATCGTTCGACAACAATCCACCCCTCAGCCACAAATCGCTGACTGAAATGAGTTAAGCTCCTGTGCCTCAGATCTCGGAAAGGATCCAATCTCGGATCGTCAACCGAATCAATTTCGATGATTTGATGAATCGACACGTCAGGCTCCAAACTCCAAAAAGATCATAACGCGGAGCCTCATCATAGTAGGCCAAGAGTTTTTACAAAATACTACTGAGCTCCTATCCCTGCCGCCTCTTTGGTGACAGATCAGGAAAAGCCCCGGACGATGATTACATGACCTATTGCGGTTAGCAACCACTTAAAATTGCGATGAACTGTGGGAATATTGTGACTGTAGTATAGATCGCCGGTTTATCCGAAGCACAGCCGAAAGTGATAGGCGCACAATCAGGTCAAACGGTAGCCTAGCCATGAACCGACAACTCTCACATTGATTCCTGATTTGTCCCTTCAGTCCCACCAAGCCGAGCGGTAAGTTTGTCTCCTTGGACCGCAGTACAGCCGTCTTATGAATAAGCAGTCATCAACGCTATACTTTAGGGAAGCAAACGAACTGATGTTCGTGATGAGAACCAACGATCGATCCAAAATGAAAATATCTTAAACGGAAATAAAACAGGAGTCCCACTATGGGCCAGCGTCGCAGGATCGGAATCTTGACAGGTGGAGGCGATTGCCCCGGCTTAAACGCCGTTATTCGTGGAGTAGTCAAGACTTCGCTACATCTTGGCTATGAAGTTCTGGGCTTCTTAAAAGGCTTTGAAGGTCTCGCGGCACCCGCCAAATATAAAGTTCTGACAGCCGAAAACACGACTGGAATCCTGGTGCAAGGGGGTACGATCTTAGGCTCGACCAATAAAGGACGCTTTAACGCGACGCGCGGAGAAGATGAGCGGATGCAGTTGGCTCCAGATCTGATCGAAGCGGTAAAGAAATCGTTTGATGAACTTCAGCTAGATGGTTTGATTTGCGTTGGCGGTGATGGCTCATTGACGATCGCGCAGCGGTTATTCGAAGCTGGCCTACCGATTGTTGGCGTTCCTAAAACCATCGATAACGACTTATCTTGCACAGACTTCAGTTTCGGTTTTTTTAGCGCGGTCGCATGCGCGACAGATGCACTCGACCGACTGCATTCTACAGCTGCCAGCCACGAACGAACGATGGTCTTAGAAGTGATGGGACGTCACGCTGGTTGGATCGCGCTCTATGCAGGTATTGCTGGAGGCGCGGATGTGATTTTGATTCCTGAGATTGACTGGAAGCTTGAGAATGTGTGCGCCAAAATCTTGCATCGCCGCGAGATGGGCAAGATGTTTACCTTGATCGTCGTTGCTGAAGGTGCCAAACTACCCGGAGGTAAGCTAGTCAAACAAGAGGCGGGAAGCGAATTGAAACAAGCACGACTTGGTGGTATCGGAACGATTTTAGCCGACTTGATTCAGCAACATATGAACTTAGAAGCACGGTGCGTTGTTTTGGGACATTTGCAGCGAGGCGGTGGACCAACGACGTTCGATCGCGCCTTGGCTACGCAGTATGGAGCCCATGCGGTTCGCCTGATCGAGGAAGGGCGATTTGGCCAAATGGTTTGCTACGATGCGCCTGAGATTCGCAGCGTAACCATTGAGGAAGCTGTTAAGAAACTCGGAAGAGTTGATCCCAATAGCTCGATTGTTATCGCTGCGAAAGCAATGGGCCTCAGCTTCGGTGATATCCCAGGATACAGCAATCCATTCGTAAATTCTCGTATTTCAGAGTTGCCTGCCTCATCGAAATACAATCCTTCGCCGCTCCTGCTACCAAAATTCGAAGAAGATGACATGTAACCACCCATGCCAGCGATCTACGGTCGACTTGAGTTGCTGGATTTGCTTGCCTGTGCACTTAAATCTTGCAAATCCTAAGGATTCTCCAGACTCAATTGCTCGCGCTGATATACAGCCAGAACAGATTCAAAGGTTTCTGGCTGTATCTTGTAATCAGGTTGCGTGTGCGTGAAGCGCTTACAGTGCTCGGTCAATAATCGATATAAAAAGCGGAAGAGATGTCTGGGGACTTGCAAGTTTTGCATCACCTGGACAAGTCGATCGTGGGTGATTCGCGAATCGAACCAATCCTCAGGCTTGGGCTGCGCACCACTAACAGCACATGCTTTGAGCCGAGCCGATACCAAGTCATAAAGTGCTTCACCCGTCCAAGCGAAATGCGTAATCACATTCTGCTTATCGAGTCGAGCACGCTCATGAAAATCGCGATTTTCTTTTTCGATAAAGCGATACAACTCTTGAGGCAACATCATTTTAAGCCCCAAGCCAGGATGCTTCAGCAACTTATTATCCAGCATCGGCCAAACAAACTGTCGCATGCGTTCGGGTAGGCCATTAATCAAGTTGGGTTCATCAACTCGATCCATAAGCACGATGATTCCTTGATAATTCAGCGATTTTAATACGCCTTGAAACTTCTCCAATAAGTCATAACGATCATCGCTTCTTTGGGCTGCCGCCAGTGGCTGCCCAGCCAATTCAGCTAACGGAATTCGCATGAGCCCGTACATCAGCTGGCCGATACTTTTTCGTCCCACGCGAAGATGACGTCGTATCTTTGCAGCGAACCACAGATTTCGAAAAAAGCGGTAGAGGTAAGGAAGCCAACCTACCAACGACAATCCCAAGAAGCTCCAGCAGGCGCTATAGAGCGATAGATGTTTGTTATAAACCAGAGCGACAAATACGAAGGCTGCTAGAATCATCCAGGCCCAGCCGCCGACAAAATCAAACCAAGTATTCCAGGTTCTGTAACCTAAGCGTTTCTTTAAATTAGCAAAACGAACATCAAACGCAGTGGCGGTTGATTGATCATATAACAACGCCAGCAACATCAGGTCGCGGGCTTGCCCACGCTCTAAACGATGGAGCTGATCGGCAACTCGAACCGTACCTCCCTGAGCCAAATCATTGCTGAGAACTTGATCGCAAAATTTAGTTATACCAGCAGCCAGAATCCCATCCATGTGATCCCACAATCGCCACGCTTGAAGCATTCGATCGGGCTTGCCGCGATACCACCATCCCACCTTCCCCTCAAACTGTCCAAGAAAGGAATTGAAGTCGATGTAGGGAATGACGTAAACGCGCTTTTGGTCGTGTGTTTTATTGAAGGCGTCTAACTGACTTTCCAACTGCAACCTCATCGCAGTTTTGCCAGAGCCTTTCGGCCCAAACACGATCGAAGTGGATGGATCCTGTGGATCTCCATAGACCTTGTCCCAGGCGGGATGAAAAGTGCTCTCGATACACGTATCTTTGAACACGACATCGGTCTGAGCATCCTCCTCGACAAACGGATTTCTCAACAACTTGTGGTGCTCAAGGAATTGTTGAACGTTCATCGGGGAAACCTGGTGCTTTAACTCGTGTTGGAAGGAAACTCTACAAACGCTACAACCCGCACAGTCGGGGCATGGGGGTCGGGATTACAATATGTCCACTAATCTAGCATCTAAAATGTGGCGGGATTGAACGCATCGCCCCATAATAGCGTACAATTCGGGATGGATTTATGTAGCCGGCCTTAGAAAACTAGTTCAAAATGCCGAAGTCCCGAATCGCATTGGCCTAGGTTTTCCCACGCCCCGGTAGGATAATTTTCTCTCCACGTTTTTGATCAGGACTAACACGCAGCTCATGGTAACGAGCGACTGGAGTCTTCCACTAGGAACTTGGTTGGGATGCCGCTGGAGAGTCAGTTGGCTCGTGCCGACAGTCTGTCTGATCATTCTTACCAATGGACACTGGCGGCAACCGACTCCGGCAGACTCCGACCTCTCCATTCTTGGCCCTTTGGTCGTTTCGGTTTATCTTTTCAGTCTGTTTGCTCGCGAAATTGTAGATGCCCTTCTCGCACGCTCGACAGGTACCGAAAAAGGGGATGTTTGCATCGGTCCTCTTGGAAACATCACACCTCGAAGGCCGTCGCCGGACCCCCGAAAAGACCTTTTTTTGGCGACATTCGGTCCTCTGAGTCATCTGGTGCTTGGACTCGTAGGGATTGCCATTTGCCTTGCATACGATCAACGCCCCAGGTGGAGCTGGCTGAATCCGATCACCCCGCCACCCGTGGAAGGGAAGTGGGAATGGGTACAGGTAGGGATGGCTCTGTGGGTGACCAATTGGAGTCTGGCTTTATTGCGACTCCTACCCGCACAGCCGCTAGAAGGGCACTCAATTTTGCTCAGCCTGGTGCGGATGGCCCGCCCTGGACTATCGACTCTTTGGGCAAGTCTCATTGTCAGGCATCTGTGTCTATTGATCGGAGCACTGTCGCTCGGGTTTAGCCTGGGAGCTTTTCTATGGGGCCCCAATCCTGGCTTAATCCCCGACTGGCTTATTCCCGCTTGCATCGCGGTATTTCTGGTATGGGGAGCCGTGAGCCGCTTGTCGACTTTCGACTACAGCGACGATCCCGCCACCGAACAATCACTACAAGGCAAACCCTTCGTCCAGTTCTCAAATATCTCCAGCCCCTCCCTAAAACACCCAGAAATGCTCGGAGAATTGAGAGGAGTTGACTCGCTGACCTCCAGTGGAGAAGAAACCTATTCCTTCGACTCTCAAGAAGAGTTTTGGTCCGAAGGGGAATGGGAACCGATCGAAAACACCCCGCGTGAGCCTGCATTTCCCGATTCTCAGACCATTGACTCGGTCCTAGAAAAACTCCATACCGAAGGGAAAGATAGCCTGACACAAGCGGACCGCGATATTCTCGATAAAGCGAGCGAATATCTCCGTAAAAAGCTGGGAAATTCAGATCGGACCTAAATATCTGATTTAAATACTTCCAGCAGTAAGTCCAGCCGTTCTCTGCGGGCAATTTCTCACTGGGACGTTTTTTCCCAGCGAGACTTTACCCCCGGAAGATTTTTCCTCGGGGAGTTTTGGAACGCCTGCCAGTCCGACCGGTTATTCCCGCTCCTCGCTCTTTTTTATTACTCCTTCAAACCGGTTGCCTTTGACAGATGTTGACCCCGCACTTCTAATCAACCGGTGGGGGGATAAAAATCCTCACCAAATAACCATTGGGGCCCAATTCCCCGATACTTTGACCTCCCGTTTTGATTTGCCTTGGATGCCTTTCATGCAACGACTTCCGATTGTCGGCGAAGCCTCGCAATTGAATGCCAATCAGCCTCAAGTCTCCGCTTCATCCGCTTCCAGCAAAGGCAGCTATGCCTTCGTGAGCCTCGGATGCCCCAAAAATCTAGTCGATAGCGAACGGATGCTCGGTCTATTGCAAATCGATGGTTACAACCTAGTCACTGAGCCAGAGAAATCCGATTTTGTCGTTGTCAACACTTGTGGCTTTATCGAAAGCGCAAGACAGGAATCGATGTCGGCCATTGACCAAATGCTGGAGCTCAAGCGAGCAGGTAAAATTCGTGGCGTGATTGTGTCGGGCTGCTTGGCCGAACGCCAAAAAGAAAAACTGCTGGAAGAACGCCCCGACATTGATTGGTTGGTGGGAGTTTTCGGCCGCGAGGAAATCACCAAAGTTGCCGATCGCCTCATCGGCGGCCTGCACGAGCAACGCACGATCTTCAAACCTGCTCCAGTACGTGCTCTTTCGGATGAGCATCGCCTACAAGTCACGCCGAAACACTTTGCCTACCTGAAAATCTCCGAGGGCTGTGATCGGCTTTGTACTTTTTGCGCTATTCCCAAGATGCGAGGTAAGCACGCCAGCAAACCGAAGGAACAAATACTTGAGGAAGCAAGACAACTTGCCAAGTCTGGCGTAAGAGAGTTGGTGATTGTGGCCCAAGACACCACCTACTACGGTATTGATATCGACGGCAAACCCCAACTGGCCCAATTGCTTCGTGAACTAGACCAGGTAGAAGGCATTGACTGGATTCGCTTGATGTACTTTTACCCGATGTACATCGATGACGAATTGCTCGAGACCATCGCCAGCGCCCGCAAGATCCTTCCCTATATCGATATTCCATTACAACATATCAACGATGTCATGCTTCGCCGCATGTCCCGTCGAGTGAATCGACGCGATACGGAATCGCTGCTGGCACGCATGCGAGAAAAAATTCCTAACCTGGCTCTAAGAACGACCTTTATCACTGGCTTTCCAGGCGAAACAGAAGAACAGTTTAACGAACTTTGTGAGTTCGTTGACCAAGCCGGCTTTGAACGAGCTGGAGTTTTTACGTACTCCTTCGAACCTGATACCCCTGCTGCCAAATTAGATGACCATTTATCGGAAGAAATCAAACAGCAGCGACGCGGTCGGTTGATGGAAATCCAACAAAAGAATGCTTTCCAGTGGGCAGAAAACCAAGTTGGCAAAAAATTAGATGTTATTCTCGACCGTCCGGTCCAAGGACAAAAAAACGTCTGGATCGGTCGCTCTTTCGCCGATGCTCCTGACGTCGATTCTGTCGTATATGTGACCGGGGAAAAGAATAAGCCTCTTTCCGCTGGTCAACTGGTACCATGCGAAGTTGTAATGTCCCGAGACTATGACTTAATTGCTGTTGCAGTAGGCAAACCGCGTTAACAACTGTTCTTTGAGGAATTACCCGTGTCCCTCAATGCCCCACAAGGTTTTGTTTCTGATATCCATTCCCAAACAATCATTCGCTTTGATGGGAAGGATGCTGCCAAATTTCTCCATGGGTTGTGCACCAACGATATTGTAAAAGTAGCAACCGGCCATGGATGCGAAGCTTTCATGCTCGATGCCAAAGGCCGCATCATCTCTCACATTACGATCGGTCTACACAACGCCGTTCTCTATTTACG
Source organism: Pirellula sp. (assembly GCA_032116775.1). Taxonomy (GTDB): domain Bacteria; phylum Planctomycetota; class Planctomycetia; order Pirellulales; family Pirellulaceae; genus JAFLCP01. The sequence continues at coordinate 7,696 of JAUMAI010000480.1, forward strand.
TACAGTGCCGGGGCTAGCAGAACGACTCATCCAACATTTTGATCACTATCATTTTCGCGAACAGGTTACCTTCACTGACTTGAGTTCGCAGTGGAACGAGCTAATAGTTCTCGATGCCTCCACCGCACTTTTGCAGCAAGTTCTAGGTTCTAAAACAGAACTCTTATCACAACCATTCACCATCAACTCTTACGTGTTGGATGACGCGGAATTGGTAGTTCAATGTCTACCAATCTTTGGCAAGAACGTCGTTCATTTTTTTGGCGTCGGTGCAACGCTTGAAAAACTCCGCCAACGTTTTCTCCAGAGCAGTTTATTGGATATCACTGCAGCTCAACTCAACAACAGGCGTATCGAAACCGGCTGGCCACTGCCTGAAGTTGACTATGATGATAAGACACTGCCGCAAGAATTGGATCGCGATAGTAGCGCTATCTCTTTCAACAAAGGCTGCTATCTGGGACAAGAGACGGTCGCTCGACTGGACGCCCTCGGGCAAGTACAGAAAAAACTCGTTGGTTTTCTTCTGCCTACCATCGAGGTTACGCTCCCTTGGACTTTAGCAATTAACGACAAAGAGGTTGCGACGGTGACCTCCATTAGCACCGATCAGACAACCAATGGAGCGATCGGAATTGGTATGGCTCGAAGAGCGGTATTCGCGACTGGAAGCAAGATCCCAACGCCCCATGGTGAAGTCGCAATTGCCAGTTTGCCCTTTCAAACAATGTCTCGATGATGCAGCTTTTTAACGAGTGAGCGTAACCTAATGGCTCAGTACTGTGCAGACTTTGCGATCATCGGCGGCGGCATCGTAGGATTGGCAACCGCATATCAGCTTACCCGATACTTTCCTAATGCTTCGTTGATCTTGCTCGAAAAGGAATCGCAAGTAGCTGCCCATCAGTCGGGCCGGAATTCGGGCGTTTTGCATTCTGGCATCTACTATAAACCAGGCTCTATCAAGGCGGTTACCTGTCGCGAAGGTAAAGTTGCGATGGAGGATTTCTGCCGACAAGAATCGATTCGTTACGAGATATGCGGCAAAGTCATCGTCGCAATCACCGAGGCGGAACTTCCTCTGCTGGAAAAAATTTTTGAGCGTGGCCAAACACACGGAATCGACTGCGAAAAAATTGATTCAAATCAATTGCGGGAACTTGAACCCTTTGCGGCTGGTATCGCAGCGATTCATGTTCGAGAGTCGGGAATTGTTGATTACCCCGCCGTCTGTCGGCGTCTAGCTGAGATACTACGAGAAAAATCGCATCGAGTTTTATTAGGGTCAGAAGTTCGCGCCATCCAGCTTAAAGCAGAAGAAGTAGAACTCTCCACCAGCCAGGATAAGATTCACGTTCGCTATGCGATTAATTGTGGTGGCTTACATAGCGATCGATTGATCCGGATGGCTGGCGATACACCACCAGCCCGCATCATTCCCTTTCGAGGCGAGTACTATCAACTGAAGCCCGACTGCTACCATCTTTGCCGCAACTTAATCTACCCGGTCCCAGATCCCGAATTCCCGTTTCTTGGCGTTCACTTAACTCGTATGGTCGATGGATCGGTGGAGTGCGGCCCGAACGCGGTCTTGGCTCTAGCACGCGAAGGCTACAATTGGTTAACGATCAATCCTCGTGATCTGATGGAAAGCCTTTGTTATTCTGGCTTCCTCAAGTTAGCGAGCAAACACTGGAGCAAAGGGCTTGGAGAGATCCGTCGCTCTCTGTCGAAAGAGGCTTTTGTAACGGCCCTTAAACGGTTAGTTCCGAAACTCGAAAGCAACTCTCTTTTACCCTGCCGAGCTGGTGTCAGAGCGCAAGCGGTG
>JAUMAI010000481.1:0-4730 GCA_032116775.1 Pirellula sp.
AAGCAATCCCGTCACTGTGTAGCCATGCAAACTGCTGTCTAAAGTTCACTATGCCTTGTTGAGCGATATGAGGATGTGAAAGTTGATCAACGTTCTTTCATAGTTAATTATATCGTAAGTACTTTTGGCATCATCTCAGTGTTATGGTGTTGGTCGATGGCGACGAAGTCTACACATTCGGCTGCAACCACTACGATCAGAAGTCGCCGGCGAATCTATTCCAAAACCGTGCGCCCATCCACTGCCTTGAGGAAAGGCTGCAGTGGCCGTAACGTCTCATTTTAAGACAACTGTCTCATAAATTTCAGGCGTTTGGTGGTAGACATCTGGCAGTGGACTTGAGATTTAGCCCCTGTCGGATGACAATCTTGTTCTCCACTTCGCAATTCTTCTATTAAAATCAGTGTTCTGTAGCTGTTTTCGAGTTTTTGGTGATCCATGACTCACCCGTCCAATACAGCACTTGGAATTTTTCGGCACAAAAGTTGCTGTTCAAGCCAAGCCTCTTTTGCAGCAGGTTGTGTAAGGCTAACAGCACGAATGGAAATCGATGAGACGCCGTAAATCCCGTCCGCTTCAAGTAGAGTCACTCGAAAAGCGTTTTTTGATGGCGACACTGACTGTCTCACAGACAGTGGCGGGCCAGACGCCCGCTACCCTTGGTTACAACCTCGGCCATTTCATGGATGGCAGCAACGCGGCTGATTGGTGGCGTTATGAAGGCATCAAGGCAGCTAGAGCATTCGTTAGTCCATCGGATATAGAGCCAACCGACGATATCGCCGGAGTCGGTGATGGTGTCACAGACTTAGCTTCTTTCTTAGCTCGTCGCTCGGCGGTGCGAGTCAACGCCTCGAATCCCGCTCAGGTTCTGGACAATAGCCTAATCAACTGGCCAAAGTTCCAAGAGCGATATCAGAATTCGATCGGTAGCACCAATCGCTTTACGATCAATCACGCATTTACTCAGCTACGTGCCCAGAACACCGAGATATTGGTCAACATGACCGCCAGTCCGAGTCGCTTTCCAATCGCCGGCGATAGCGATTGGCCGAACAAGTGGGAATTGTGGCAGCACTACTATGCCCAAGCTTTTTACCTGGGCAGTACCTTTGAAGTGCAGCGCTTCTCGATATTCAACGAGCCCAATAATTGGACTGGATTAACGGTTGATAACTGGCTGATTCGTGTGAATGTTGCATCGGATGCAATTCAATCGGCCATCAGCGATGTCAATGCGCGCTATGGGAAGTCCCTCGTCTCTGAGATTTTTGCCCCGAACACCGCTAACGGTGCAACGAAGTATCTCGAGTGGGGGCAGCCGGCTGTGCAAGAACGACACAAGCGTGTTGATGGTATTGACGACCCTACCTGGAATACGTTCGACGTCTACAACTACCAAAAATACAGCATGAATCAGCGTGCGACGACAACTGCTAGTGGCTATATCGAAGATCTGATCGATCTTCGCGCAGCTTTAGCGGCTGATACTTCTCCCGGAGCAACACCACCGATCGCACTAACGGAGTACAACGTTCGAACCGGCGATAATTATGATGGTCGAACGGAAACTCTCGATAGCCCCACCGATTATGCTGCTCTAGGCGCCAACAGTATTGCGCTCACCGAAAATGACGTCAGTCAGCTCTACCTTTTCAAGTTTGCTCAAACAGAACGCACAGGGACAACGGTTTATCCAGTTGCTAAAAATGGCACCCATTACGTACAAAATGGGTCTATCAGTAACCACTACGGTGGAGCAACCAAAGGTGCTGAGGTTTATCGCCTCTTTAATAAGGCTGTTGGTGACGGGCGTAGCCGATATGCCTTCAGTAGCGATGCGGGTAGTAATGTATGGAGTCTTTTAACTTATGATACCGCGCGAGATACGTATTACGCTTTTGTCGTGAACAATGGAACCACTTCGATTCCCTTTGGAATTAACGTTCAGGCTTGGGGTATTGCTGATGGTACGCAGGTTGTCTTCGAGGAAGTAAGTCAGAGCTTCAGCGGTAGTGTGTCGCGGCAGACGAAGGTTGTGGCGGGTAGTATTCCTGCTGCGACGATGCCAGCTTATTCTGCATGGCTCGTCTCGATACCCCGGAAGGCTTCTTCAGAAATCATTGTTAAGTCAACTGCGGACAGTGTGCTCGGAGATGGCGTGCAAAAAAATACCAGTGGAGGAAATGCAACAACACTACAGGTCCGTGATGCAGGAACGGTAGACGGTCGGCGAGTTGCATTGGTCAAGTTCCCGCTCACTGGTCTCGAGAATACCAAAATGGAACGTGTGCTGCTGAGTCTTCAGGTTGGCACTAATACACAAACAACACCAACTCAGGCTCATGTCTATGGTGTGAGCAATGATACATGGAACGAGTCGAATGCGACTTGGGCTAATCTGTCATCCCTTCTGAAGCAGAACATAAACGCTGGAAATCAGATCGCCCACAATGTGGTTGCCAATCAAGGGACAAACGCTTTTATTCTTGGCCAATTAGTAGCCGAGTCCACGACGCTGACCGAACGCCAAATCGATGTCACGGAATTTGTACGCGGACAAACTGATGGTTGGGTGTCCTTTATGATTGTGCAAGATCATCGTTGGGATATCGCTCTGCCAAGTCTTACCACTGGCGATACGCAAAGTGATGGTTTGAAGATTGCCTCCCGGGAAGCGGACACTGCGCTGGTCCCTGGTCCACAGTTGAAGATTCTTGGGTCACAAAATGCTCTAGCTCCCGTAATTACAGCGCAACCGACAAGTGTTACCGTGACAGAAGGTGGTAGAGCGACCTTTACGGTCAGCGTGACGGGAAGTAGTACAATGTCCTATCAGTGGCTGCGTAATGGAACGGCCATTGCTGGAGCAACCGGAGCAAGTTATTCGATTGCTTCCGCAAGTGTGATGGATAATCAAGCTGTATTCTCCGTGAGAATCTCCAATAGTTCCGGCACCGTTACCAGCAACGCTGCGGTACTCACTGTGCAAGCCATTCCGGCTAGATTCTTTGTTGTGGATCAAGCCGCTGACCGGACCTTCCGATACCAGGCGAGTGGCAGCTATATTTCGTCGAGCCCTCTGCAGTCCGCGAATACTACATCCAGAGGTATTGCGACCGACGCATCTGCATCAACTTTCTGGGTAATCGACTCGAATAAGTCGGTGTATGTTTATGACGGCTCGTTCCAACCGAAGGGTTCGTGGTTAGCTAACGGTCTGAACACGCCAACTGGAATCTCAAAAGTCGGTAACGATATTTGGATCGTCGATAGTGGACTGCGAAAGGTGATGGTTTATGGTGGTGCCGCATCGACGCTCAGTGGCAGTCGAAGTACCACGCGATCTTTTAATCTCAATAAAAGCAATGCCAATCCCCAGGATTTGGTGACCGATGGAACAACAGTCTGGGTGACTCAGGCAGACACCACGGACAGAGTCTTCGTCTATCGCGCTAGCGACGGACGGTCGCTTGGTAGTTGGACGATCGATGCAGCTAACAGTTCTCCATACGGAATTACAATCGATCCTACGGGTGTCTCAAGCAGCTTATGGATTGTCGACAACGTCACGGACAAGGTCTACGAATATACCAGCGCCCGTTCACGAGTGTCCGGATCGCAAACTGCGGCTAAGGTTTTTGGGCTCGATGTTTTGAATACAAGTCCTCAGGGAATTGCAGATCCGCCGGTATCATTTCCAGCCAACGATACGAGTAAGACAGCTTCAGTAGCCAATTTCGATTTGATGCCCTCGGCTACTGTATCAGCGATAAATCCCCCTGTGACTTCGTGGCGAGAGATAAGCCTACAAATGCACCTCGCAGGCTCACCAGCTACGATTTATACGGTGCTTACAGCTTGGGATACAGAAAATCGCTCATCCCAACCAACAGCCTTGTCGGCTGGGAATCGAGAAAGAAGTTTTGTTCTGGCAGCGGAGGAGAAAAAGAAGCCCTTGCGACTTCGTGACTGGCTGCGGTCGATTCGCAGTTCCTCAGTGAGCGCAGCGAGCAGCAATTTGTTCAGCGAAATGTGAAGCGGCGATGAAGAGCGAAGCCTATAGAGGTGATGGCCATGAGAGGGCAAGTATCGCTATTTTGACTTAGTAAGCACTACAGCTGCCGCATTCCTTGTATCCCGAAAGGTGATGATAGATATTCGATGAATTGGTCGTCGCGAGGGTGACGGAATCTATGGGGTCAACGATACGCAGGTTCTTGCGTCAGCTGGCGGTTTAGTGCGGTCTGAAACAAGTATTTCCCCGAAGATGTTTGTCAGGCATAACGAACAGGGGGGGCGGACTGTTAGCGATGTAAAAGGGGTGGGTGGTAAGTTGAGCAGTTTGAGGGTGATCACTTGTCGTTTACAGCTAAGTTGTTACCGCAACCCACGCTTTATTCGTGCGGATGGGCGCGCTGTAGGAGTTTGAGGCTTTTCGGTAACTAGGCTGGGTGCAGTTGATTCAAGCTGTTCTCTAACGCCATTTTAAGATTACTTGAGTTTGGTACCCGGTTTGCGTTTGCCAGCAGTTGGCAGGGATTCGCCGTGTGTATGTAAAACGCTTTCAAATATTACAAAATAAACATAGCATCACTTGTAGGACTATTGATTAGGTCATTTTCATCAGTAAATCGCCGGTAATTCCCTCTAATGGGTTTTTGGCGGTGCGTGAAACCTTTCCGGATGAGTTGTTGCATCTAGCCTTACTGCGGAGTTTTTATGCGTAA
>JAUMAI010000481.1:4740-7616 GCA_032116775.1 Pirellula sp.
TTAATTTAGGTTGTTTTCATCAGCAAAGGGCCAGTAAGCCCCTCTGATGGGTTTTTCGCGGTGGCGTGAAACCTGTCCGGATGAGTTGTTGCACTTAGCCTTACTGTGGAGTTTTTATGCGTAAGAATAAACGATCCAAACCCCGGCCAACCAATCTGCGACGATCCATACTCCATTGTGAGCATCTGGAGCCCAGAATTTTATTGGCGGCTGATTTGGAGCGAGAGCATGTACCGAATGAAGTGCTCATTCAATATGCTCCTCAGGCAACTGCTGCGCAGCGGGCCGCGGCTCGCTCTGCCGTCGGCGGCCAATTGGCGGAGACGATCTTTACGCAGACGATGCGTACGACCGGTTCCGGTGTCTTAGAACGTGTTCGCTTTGCCAACAGCGTGGCGCTTGATCGAGTCATTGGTGCTCTCGAGCGTTCTCCGCGGGTAATGTACGCCGAACCGAATTACATCTATCGTCCAGCGGCAGTCAGCAACGACACGTACTACGTTAACGGCAACCTCTGGGGTATGTACAGCGATGACCTTTCCACGGCGGTCGGCCCTACAGGGACAACAAACCAATTCGGCAGTCAGGCCGAAAAGGCGTGGGCTGATGGAGTCACTGGTTCTAGTAACATCATCGTCGGTGTTATTGACGAGGGGATTCAGGTAACGCATCCCGATTTAGTCGACAATATTTGGGTCAATCCTTTCGAAACCGCCGGGGATGGAATCGACAACGATGGAAACGGTTACATCGATGATGTCCACGGCTGGGATTTCGTTTACAACAATAACTCGGTTTACGATGTGGGTGAAGATTCTCACGGAACACACGTCGCCGGTACGATCGGTGGCAAAGGTGGTAATAGCTCCGGTGTTGTGGGAGTCAATTGGAACGTCAAGATGATCTCGGCCAAGTTCCTTGGGCCTGGTGGTGGTACAACGGCTAATGCTGTTAAGGCTGTAGATTACCTAACGGACCTCAAGGCGCGGCATGGTATCAACTTAGTCGCCAGCAACAACTCTTGGGGCGGTGGCGGCTATAATCAGTCCCTGCATGATGCGATCATACGACACGCGAAACGCGATATTCTATTTGTGGCTGCAGCTGGTAATTCTAATTCCAACAACGACGCAGGAAATTACTATCCTTCGAGCTACAACACTGCTGCGGGGACTTCTACCGAAAGCGCTGCAAGCTACGATGGCGTCATTTCGGTGGCAGCACTTGATAGTGCCGGTAATAAAGCATCTTTTTCCAGTTATGGTGCTACTACCGTAGATATCGGAGCACCCGGGGCAGGGATTTGGTCTTCAGTTCCCTCCAATACTTATGCTTCCTACAATGGCACTTCGATGGCGACGCCCCATGTTACTGGTGCAGTCGCTCTTTATGCTTCTGTACAACCATTTGCTCCTAGTGGCTCAGCACTGAAATCAGCCATACTCAACAGTGCTACCCCGACTACCTCGATGAATGGTATCACCGTCACTGGAGGCCGTCTCAATGTGCATGCTGCACTACGGCAGTCTGCCTTTCTAAGTATGGATGCTGAGAAGTATACGTTGCCTGATACGATTGGTTTGTCGGTGCAACATCCTGCGGCGAACCTCAGTTCTACCGTGGTTGATTCTGTATCAATACAACTTCGAAGCACGACCGAATCATCCCCGTTAAGCGTGACGCTTGTCGAAACAGGAGCCAATACAGGGGTTTTCTCGGGTTCAGCCTCTATAGTGGCTGGGAGCCCAGTAGCTGAAGATGGGCTGTTGCAGGCGGCTCATGGGGATACGATCACGGCAAGCTATACTTCGCTGGGACAGTCCGTCACAGCAACGATTGATGCGGTAGCGCCGACAATTACTGGGATTATCGCGACACCGCAATCGCTCTCCGCACGTATTTCTTGGACTACTGATGAGGCCTCGACCACCGAAGTACGCTACGGTACAAGTGCCGATAATCTTAATCTCACCTATAACAATATGTCGCCGGTAACTAGCCACGTTGCTGCCGTGGTAGGGTTATCTCCGCTGACCACGTATTACTATCAAGTCGCATCGCGCGATGCGACAGGTAATATCTCGGTTTCGGAAACCGCTCAATTTACAACGGGGAATACTGCTGCAGTTCTGTTTGTCGATGATGACCAGGGAGCGACTTATGAACGATTCTTCAAAGATGCCCTGACTGCAAATGGATATAGCTATGATGTGTGGGATGCGGCGGCAGTTGGCGCGACTCCTTCTACCGTCGACCTTAATCGCTACGGTAGAGTTGTCTGGAACACGGGTTATGACTATTCAGCGGCGACCGCTGGGCTTTCTACTGGCGAGCAAACAGCCATCGCTGGATACTTAAACGCTGGTGGACGGATTTTCATTTCCGGTCAAGATATTCTCTATAACCGAGTTGAGACTAGCTTCCAGACAAACTATCTAAAGGTGGCTCGCTTTCTCAATGATGAAGGAACCGCTTCAGCGCACACCGAGTCTGGACTTACCGGTAATCCGATTAGCGCAGGGATGAGCCTGAGCATTAATAGGCCCTCCGATTATCCTCAATTGTACGCTGATGATGTGACCCCAGTCGCGGGTGCCGAAGCAACCTTTCAGAGCAGCTGGGGCTATTCGAGTGTGAATTACCGGGGCGATTATGCTAACGGTGGATTCGGTATGGTCTTTTTGACGTTTCCATTTGAAGCCATCAGTACCACTGCTGCGAATCCTAACAATCAGACCGCTGTGATGCAGCGAATTATGGATTACTTAGGAACAGGAACAGCAGAGCGCACATAAGGTGGACGCAAAAGCTACTGCTGCTGCTGCTGCTACTACTTACTCTTGACTACTACTACTACTACTACTACTACTACTACT
>JAUMAI010000481.1:7626-7984 GCA_032116775.1 Pirellula sp.
CTCTTACACGACGACGGAAGCGTTGGGGGCATCTACTTTTAGCGTTCGACTAGCATCGCAACCTACTGCAAACGTGACCATTCCTGTTAGTTCAAGCGATACAACGGAAGGTACTGTCAGTGTTAGTTCGCTCACCTTCACTCCGAGCAATTGGAATGTTGCCCAAAGCGTCACCGTGAGCGGTGTCAATGACAATGTGGACGATGGTGATATTGCCTATCGCATTTTGCTGGGAGCTGCTACTTCGAGCGATGCGAATTTCAATGGTGCTGAGCCCATCGACATCTATTTGACCAATATCGATAACGATACCGCGGGTATCACTGTCTCGACTCCGAGCAGCACCACAACGACCGAA
>JAUMAI010000482.1:0-2454 GCA_032116775.1 Pirellula sp.
GGGAAGTTGCCAGTCGTTGCGAGGTCAAGGTTGCCGTGTCATCGTTACCGAAATCGATCCGATTTGCGCTTTGCAAGCAGCGATGGAAGGTTACGAAGTCAAGACGATCGAAGACGTTGTTGAAATTGCTGATATCTTCATTACCGCCACCGGTAACAAAGATATTATCACCGTTGATCACATGCGTCGAATGAAGGATAAGGCGATCATCGGCAACATCGGGCACTTCGATAACGAAATCGATATGGCTGGTTTGTATCGCTTTGAAAAGGAAGGCAAAGTTGAGCGTCTTAAGATCAAGCCTCAGTACGACCAGTTCCGCTTCAAGGACACCGGTCGGTCTGTTTTGGTCTTGGCTGAAGGTCGCTTGATGAACCTCGGTTGCGCTACCGGGCACCCAAGCTTCGTGATGTCTAGCAGCTTCACCAATCAGGTTTTGGCTCAGATGGAATTGTGGGCCGAACGCAACACCGGCAAGTACGACAAGGCCGTTTACGTTTTGCCGAAGCATCTTGACGAAGAAGTTGCCCGTCTGCACCTCGACAAACTGGGTGTTAAGTTGACTCGCTTGACCAAGGACCAAGCCGATTATCTCGGCATGAGTGTCGATGGTCCTTACAAGCCAAACTACTATCGTTACTAATCGTTGTTCGCGTAACTGATAGGTTGAAGAGAAAATCAAACTCGTGCGGCCTCGGTGCTTTCTCAGCGCTGAGGCCGTACTTCATTTTAGGACGGATGAAATTCAGAGCTTTCTAAGTAGAGTTGCTCAGCCGATTTCGTGGGCTGGCTCTTAGTTGTGATTATCAGCGACGCGAGCTTCAACGCGATCTTCAACCGACGTAGGGCATCGGGACCTGAAGCGGTTCAATAGGCCGCCAGAGAAATGAGCTACCAGTTAAATGAGTTGCCGAAGAAATAGCATAGTTCGCATTAAGCTGCTTTAGGTAAGGCAGTTGCAGAGGGCGGCTGCAGAAAGGCAGACATGGTCATAGTTCCCAGCGACTGTCCATCGTGGTCCAGCAATTTGATTTGCGACTCTTCAACGAACCAGACGGCTGAGAATCCGGAGCTACTGAATCTACGACCGCAGTAAAAGCCTTGACGGATCAGCATCATCTCTTGGATTTCTGTTACGGGATCTCCTGTGCGTTCATTCACCCAACGAGCGAACGCGGACCGAATTTGTTCGGCCGGGGAATGCGAGAGCGTAGAGGAGCTATCCAAAGCGAATTATCCAGGGTGAAGATTGATGCTGATGTTGGAATAGAGTCCGCCGCTGATTTTGGCTTGCGAAAAGACAAGTGCGAGCTACTCCGAGATCTTCTTTCGACTGCTTTACTCGTTAGAAATAGATTCGATGCTCTAGATAGAATATTCTTCTCATCTGGCCTATCTTTGCATTTCCGGCGGCTGATTTTGAAGAAGGTGGAGTGCCGATACTACCTCACTAGCCGAATGAGCCGACTCATTTTCTGCGGTGCTAGCATCACCAAACATGTGCTGGTAGTCATGCAGGCCTCATGTTGAAGCTGTTAGTGGAATCCATCGAAGGTTAAATCTTCAGAGCTTGGGAGCAAGGAACAGATGGAAGACCAGGAAATCACTTGTGAAGTCGTTTCATCTTTGAGCGATGGTGAATTGCAGGAGTTGCTCCATGAAGAGGCGAGTCTCTGCCTCGATTTACAGCAGGTGGTCGCAATTCGCAAATTCATCAAGATCGCAGGTGATTTGGAGTCTGCTATGGAGCTTGTGGAAGCGGTCAAGAACATGAAAGGTGCTGCTTAATTCTCACTGCGAACAAATACTGATTCCGCCCTCTGATTTCATGGTGTTGGGCAGATTTAATTTCTTGTCAAAGACTCTTCTCAGCAGAGTTTGATATTCGCATTTCATTGCTTTCACGGCCGGTTGGGTTGCGTTTGCCCAACTGGTTCAAAGCCTCTACCGAAACTCTTCGAAAAGGGCGCAGAGGTCCCACCTTTTCTTCAGGGGTAGCTCTTTGACTACCTGAGTAGTGGGGTTTTTCTGCAAAAAAGTAGCGATTGTTGGTGACTTGAGTGCTGTTATGCGCACAATTCTATCGCGTATTTTCACTAGATTGACAATAATGATGGTGGAATGAGATTAAGCGCCATGGAATGTCGGCTTTGGTTTGAAAAACCCGTTAACTGTCAACTCCCGTTATTACCGGAGAGATCCCATGAGATTACTTGCTTTAATCGCTCTGCTGCTCCTCAGCCAAAGCCAACTCCTGCGGGCAGACATGATTGTGAACTTTGGTGGTGCCTACGTTACTACCACTGTTGATTTGAGAGGGAATGATTTTCTGGGTAACGTAGATATCGATGGTGACTCGACGATAGATGATGCCATTGGAGGTTGGGCTTTCACGACGACAACTCCTTTCTCCCCACTGCCCTCCAGCGGGTATGGTGGGTTAGCGGGACAAAA
>JAUMAI010000483.1:0-191 GCA_032116775.1 Pirellula sp.
TGGAGCGTTTGTGTTTAGACAAAGGGTATGATTCAGCGTCGATACGAAAAATGATTATCGAAGAGTTCGGCTATCGCGCCCATATTCGTTCCCGCGGAGAGGAGCAAACACTCTTACGCAGTCGCAGAGCGAAAGCCGAGAAGGTGGGTTGTGGAACGTACTCATGGTTGGCTCAACCGTTTCCGAGGCAT
>JAUMAI010000483.1:201-2784 GCA_032116775.1 Pirellula sp.
GATACGCTGGGATAAAAAGGCAACAAATTACATCGCAAACTTACAGTTCGCTTGTGCCTACTACACATTTAAAAAATTCATGGTTTTCGGATAGGTTCTTAGTATCGTGGACGTGTTTGGTTGGTGCTACGAAGAGTTTCTTCAAACCGCTTCATTGCGATAAGCACGGTCAAGCACCTGGATCGTATGCAGTACCTGTATTGGATGACCGATTTGTTCAAGAGACTGATGTATCTGTACCATGCAACCAATGTTACCAGTCACGACGGCGCTAGCGCCTGTGGCAACAATTGAGCGTGCTTTGCGCTGCCCAAGATCTTTAGCCAAATCGGGCTGGTCGATATTGTAAGTGCCCGCTGAACCACAACAGATTTCACTATTTTCGATTTCTGCGATTTCAAGCCGATAAATGGCTTTGAGCAACTCACGTGGAGCCGATGTTACACCTTGAGCGTGGGCAAGGTGGCACGCATCGTGATAAGCAACTCGGGTTTGAGTATGAAGACGGGGTGGTGATATCAGACCAACATCGGCTAAGAATTCTGAAACATCGCGGACCCTGGCTGCTAGTTCTTGACCAGCTTCTTGGTCAGCTTCCCCTTTTAAAATCAATCCGTATTCTTTGAGGCCTGATCCGCAACCTGCCGCGTTGGATATAATAGCGTCACAAGGAGTCTTAAACGCATTGATATTCGTTCGAGCATGTTTTTTGGCCAATGGTCCATTGCCGACATGCCACGCCAATGCGCCGCAACAGCCTTGGCTGGGTGGAACGAGCACATCGAAACCTTGTTTGGAGAGAACGCGAATAGTGGCGGCGTTGATGTCAGGGGCTAAAACCTGCTGCGAAATAGCCAAGGCCGAGGCAGAACTAAACTGGCAATCCAGCGTCGCAAAGAATGGGGCTGTTGATTCGTTTCGCGAATCCAATCTCGGAATGGACTAATCAACTCACCATAGTGAACGCCGGATGGGCAGGCTGTTTGGCATGCCAAGCAACCAAGACAACGATCAAGATGTGCGGAAACATCAGCTACTTCTAGCTTTCCTTCCAACACTTCCTTCATCAATAGAATTCGGCCACGTGGAGATTCGGTTTCTTGTCCAAGCACTTGATAGGTCGGGCAAGTTGGGAGACAGAATCCGCAATGAACGCAAGTCTGAACGGCCTTAGCCATTTCTTCGCCGCGTGGCGGTAAACTATCGACAGGAATTGAGTGTTGCATCTTTGGGTTCCGAGATAGCTTTAGTCCAAATCGCTGTCGAAAACGCGAACTTGTTGCCAATTCGATTTCTGTTCAGCGATGAACTCATTGTGTCTCGGGGCAACCTGATATTGGTCATGGGTTTCTGGTGATTCGAAAACCACATGCAAGCTCACGTGATAACCGCGATCATTGACTGGGCGTGCCAAATCTGCGTTTAAAACACCAACGGCAAAGGATTCGACGCCTGGATGATCGTCAAGATACTTGTGGCATGCAGCCTTTAGTTCTTGGATTTTAGCTGTTGAAGAGTCCTGGAGCGTGAAAAAGACATGGTGCGCAAGGCGCTTCTTGGATGAAGACATAGGTGGGTGTGATGTTAAATATGAAATAACCGGCGGCCTAAAAGAGAGGCCGCACGTCCACCTTAGTCTAATTGATCAGGGCACCGAACGGGAGATGCCTGTTGGTATCATTATCCAGGGACCAAAATGGCTTGGTCCAAGGGCAGAATCGTTCGGTTCTACGCCTGCCTGCAAGCTGCCAGCATGATTGAGAAATGGTTCTAAAGCCTCGGGAGATATACCTTTAAGGCTTACAAAAGCTACGTGGCCATCCTCAAAAACAATATTGAATCCCCTGCCTTCATGCGAAAACCAAGTCAGTCCATCCTCACATCCCTGATCCTCACCGCTGACTTCGTCCCCGAACAGGCTCCACTTCCGACCAATGTTCGTTCTCAGTGACACACCATCCTGTGAATACTCGTACACTCGAGAGAAGGTTTCCACTTGCTTAAGTGCGGAGGCCATCATAGGAGCGTCACCTAGCCAAGCAAAATGGGTGCGTCCGTTAAATCGGGGAGCTTTCAGGCATCTTCCATCGACGACTCCCAAATTGTACGCGTAGTTACCGCCGATCCAGCTTCGCATTAGTTCCCATTCAGCCTGTGACGCGTCTCGAAGCTCTTGATCACTAGGAATTCTAGGGTGTTGAGTCCTTGAGAATCGAACGACACTAGGGCACCACACATCACTACTCTCTTCGATTAAGCCCGCTTCATGCAGTTCAATTACGTAGTTTCCGGCGAAGGCGCGATGGCCTTGACGAGGAACCTCAGGGATCCGGCCATCTGGAGCTAGGCTGGCGTACTGAGTCAGTAAATTCGCCAGCGACAACATGTTATAAGAGCATTGCGTTTGGCGTGCTTGCGACCTGCCGTTGAGCAAGGCGGGAAAGAGCAAACTTGCCAGCAGGAGGATGCTTGCCGAAAGAGCAAGGCTATCCCAAAAACGAAAACCAGAACTTCTCAGTTCTGCACTTTCCGACAATACGCCTGAATGAGGGTGACTTACTGGCCTATCCGCCAGCGTCGAAG
>JAUMAI010000484.1:0-4703 GCA_032116775.1 Pirellula sp.
CCGCTGGGCGCTGAACTGGCTGATCGAGCAAACTGGAGTGCAGCAAGAGTGGGTCCATTTTTTTGATGGAGATACTGCGGATTGGGTTGATGTTCACGACGAGATAGCCACTGTTTCCTTGTTTGATCAAGATGAGACGAAGGTGGTCGTGGTTCGCAACGCGAGTAAGTTTATTTCCGGCTATCGACCGCAACTGGAGAAGTGGTTGGAGAAGTCAGGCTCCAGTTCTATTCTGCTATTAGAAACTTCGACTTGGGTAGCCACAACGAAGTTGTATAAGTCGGTCAATGAATTGGGGATTGCGGTACGCGCGTCCGTTCCCAAGCTTCAAGCTTGGGGAGATCCCCCCGATCTAAATCTCATTGAGAAATGGCTTTTATTCCGAGCTGCCCAGCATCACAAGCTGAAGCTCACCAAGATTCAAGCGGAACGAATACTCGATCTGGTAGGTACCGACTTTTCCTTACTTGATAACGAATTAGCGAAACTAGCTCTCTTCGTTGGTAAAGATGGAACCGTTACCGACCAGCAATTGTCGGAAACCGTCGGAGGTTGGCGGTTACAAACCGTTTGGACGATTTTAGATGAAATAGCCGAAGGGCGAATTGCTGAAGCTTTGGTGCATGTGGATCGACTGCTGGCCACTGGGGAATCCATTCATGCAGTTTTACCGCAGTTGTCATGGGGCTTGCGGCGATTTGGCGTGGCGGCGCATTTGATTGAACAGGCAGAGAGAGTATCTCGTCCATTACGAATTCCGGATGCGTTGACGCAGGCCGGCTTTCGTAAACCCGATTTAGTCAAGGCCGAGAAGCAGCTTCGCCGTATTGGTCGCGGTCGAGCCAGCAAGCTGTTAAATTGGCTATTAGAAGCCGATGTGAAGCTCAAAGGCTCGCATTCGAACGAGGATCGTTCTCGCTTTATGTTTGAGGAATTGTTGCTGAGGCTTAGCGACCAATCCGATAAAGTGTCGTCTCCGACCGGATAATTAAATCTTGATCGGCAACAGCATACGAAGCAAATATTCTGCCAGGCAATTGATTACGGCTTACTTCGTTGCCACTGCGGTCTGCATCCAGTACGATCGCTTCACCCTGTTCACTCTGAAAGTAAATCTTGCCAGCTGCGAGTAAGGGGGAGGCAGAATAGTTTCCTCCGAGCCTTTTTCTCCAGACTTCTTCGCCTGATGTGAGTTCCAGCGCGCGTGCGATACCTGCATCTGTGACGCAGTAAACCAGCTCACCATCACTCACAATGGAAGGTGTGTTTGGGGCCACATTGGGTTTGCTCCATTTAACATGAGTGGCGGTTACATCTCCGGCACCCGTTGGATCAATCGCCATGAGCTGAGGTCTCATGTAGCCAGTGCTCAAAACCACTAAGCCGCCCGTAAAAATAGGTCGAGGTATGACGGAGAATCCTTCGTAAGTGACTCGCCAAATCTCTTTGCCTGTTTGTGGTTCTAGAGATTGCACGACATCGGATCCCGCCGTTATCAGTTGGGGTTGACCAGCTACCTGAATGAGAGTGGGTGTCGAGAATGAAAAGCTCTTTTCAGCTTGGACAGGACGAGAGACCTTCCAGGCAGTCTCGCCACTGTTGGTATCTAAGGCGATAACAAATGGATTCTCCCCACCGTCGCAGTTGAAGATTAATAATGAGCCAACCAAAATGGGCGAGCCACCATTTCCGTGAACAGGTTGATATTTTAGATCCTGACGTTTCCAAACCAGTTCGCCCTTGAGATTCGTGCAATATGTCCCCATGTGACCGAAGTGCAGATAGACCCGCCCTTGGTGGATCAGAGGGGTCGGGCTGGCATGGCTATTTTTCTGGTGAATATCTGGCAGTTGTTCGCTATCGAATTCGACGAGTGGCACTTGAGTTTGTAAATCACCTGTCTTGAGATCGCAGATCAAGAGGTTCAGAGAAATGATTTTACTCGACTCATTCTGCAGAGCCGCAGTAAGGTAAATTCGTCCGTCCGTTATGACAGGTGATGACCAGCCTGAGCCTGGCAAATCCAACTTCCACTTCACACCTTCGCTTTCGCTCCATTGGGTTGGAAGATTATTGGCCAAGCTTATGCCTTGAGCCGTAGGGCCCAAAAATTGGTCCCAGTTTGCTGGTGGCTCCACTGCGTAGAGGGTTGAACCAAACGCTACAGCACCAACTAGAGTCCAAGTTTTTAGTTTTGCTTTTATCATCGCCAATGTCACTACAGTAAGAATTGTTTCGCTTAAACGCCAATTACTGATTTGCCAACCCAGGGTTGAAGAGCCTTGGGGACCGCGATTGAGCCATCTGCTCGCTGGTGATTTTCCATAACGGCAATCAAGGCACGGCTGATTGCGATCGCAGTTCCATTAAGGGTGTGAACTAACTGCGTACCTTTTTGGCCCTTGATACGATAGCGGATGTTAAGACGTCGCGCTTGGTAGTCCGTACAGTTTGAGGTACTAGTGACCTCGCCCCATTCTCCACTTTCGCCGCGTCCCGGCATCCACGCTTCAAGATCATATTTGCGATAGGCTGGACCACCCAAATCTCCGGTGGCGGTGTCGACCACTCGATATGGAATTTCGAGGCCATCAAAGAGCTCGCACTCGAGTTGTCGCAATTCCTCATGAATAGTCGAGCTTTGATCAGGCAACGTGAAGGCGAACATTTCGATTTTGGTAAACTGATGGACGCGGTAGAGTCCTTTTGACGCACGGCCCGCTGCTCCAGCTTCCGTGCGGAAGCAATGGCTTACACCTACCATTTTCAGTGGCAGTTCTTCGGCTTCGATCACCTGGTCCGCCAGCATACCGCCGAGAGTAATTTCGGCAGTGGCGATTAAATTGAGTTCAGTGTTTTCGACACTGTAGATTTGAGTTTCAGGACCTCGGGGGATAAAGCCAATACCCTGCAGGATGCTGGTCTGGGCAAGGTCAGGAGTGATGACTGGCACAAAGCCGCGAGAGACTAAGTATTGGACCGCGTATTGTTGCAGCGCCAGGTCAAGCAAGACTGCATCGTTCTTGAGAAAGTAGAAGCCGGCGCCCGACACGCGAGCTCCTGCTTCGAAATCGATCATATTGTGTTTCTTCCCCAGTTCCAAGTGATCCAGGGCTTTGAACGAGAACTGAGGGATAGGTGTCTTACCACGACCGACCTCAGTGTTTGAGCCGTCATCGGCACCAATCGGTGCTGCTGGATGAGTTAGGTTCGGAATCCGAACTTCCAATTCATGGATCTCTTGGTCGAGTTGGTCATGCTCGGCTTGGGCTGCCTCTTTTTGCTGACGCAGCAATCTTCCTCGTTCTTTGAGTTCCTCTCTTTTTTCGGGTGGTGCCCCACCAATCGACTTGCTGGCTTCGTTAGCTTGACGATTTAAATCTTCCGCTTCTTGAAGCTTCTTGCGGCGCTTCAGTTCTAATTCCACCAAGCGACTAATATCGCATGGTACACCGCGACGAATGCAGTTTTCCTGAACTACTGAAGCATTATCGACAATGAATTTACGATCGAGCATAGTTGCGAATCATCAATTTAAGAGGAAGTGGAAATAGATTGTGCTGAAAACGATATCTCAATAAATAAGCTAACAGTAAACAAGCCACAGTAAGCTAGTTTTTCACTTGGCTCAGTTGATGCCACAGGTGAGCGCTAGCGCGAATGCCGCGATAGTAATCGTCGACAGAAAATTTTTCATTGGGACTGTGGGCATTGTCATCATCAAGTCCCCAGCCGAGCAGCAAAACCGCCGCGTTTGTGCGCCGTACCATTTCGGCTACGATTGGAATCGAGCCACCTTCGCGCATTAAAACGGGTGCTTTTCCAAAAGCCGACTCGATAGCTCTTTCGCCTGCTTTCATGAATGGACTATCGGGATCAATTACCACGCCCGGGCCACCATGGAGGTCTTTGACCTCAAACCGAATGCCTGGTTGCTTGAAGTTGGCTACGAACTCTTTGAACTGCTCAGCCACTTGCGCCGGGTCTTGATTGGGAACTAAGCGAAAACTGACTTTGGCACCTGCGGTGGCTGGGATGATCGTTTTACCACCTTCACCTTGATAACCACCCATCAAGCCATGGACATCACAGGTTGGGCGAGCCCAGCGACGTTCGAGGGTCGAGTAACCAGCTTCACCAGCCAAGGCCGCGACTCCGAGCTGGTCGGCTAGTTTTGAATCTTGGAATTGCAATGCACGCCAGCGTTCTCTTTCGGAATCCTTAAGTGGGAGGACCGAATCGTAAAACCTTGGAAGTTGTACTCGTCCTTCCGAATCGTGAAGAGCTGCCAGCAATCTTGAAAGTGCTAAGGCGGGGTTAGTGACAGCGCCACCAAAAACTCCCGAGTGTAAATCTTGTTTGGGTCCGTGCGCCCATACTTCGAAATAAGCAATGCCTCGCAAACCATACGTGATTGCTGGTTGCCCCTTCGAATATTGAGAGTTGTCAGAAATTACAATCACATCACAAGCGAGTTTGTCGCTATGTTGTTTCAGATACTCTCCTAGTGCTTCACTGCCAACCTCTTCCTCTCCCTCAATTAGGAACTTGATCTGCAGCGGTAGTTCTTGTCCTGCTCGGATCCAGGCGGCTACGCTTTGGATATGGGTTAATACCTGTCCTTTGTCGTCGGTAGCGCCTCGCGCATAAATGTTCCCATTACGAACATCGGGTTCAAATGCTGGGGTGATCCATTGATCGAG
>JAUMAI010000485.1:0-2845 GCA_032116775.1 Pirellula sp.
ATGCGGCGTTTCGTGAGTCTAAAGGGGCACTTTGCAGTGTCCCGCGTTTTGAGTTTGACTGCTGGCGCTCTGGCTGTATGCGTGAGCATGACCACCCCGAGCGTTGCCGGTACGGTTAGGTTCGGTTCGGGCACTAATACTTTCCAAATGGAGTTTGTTACCATCGGCAATCCGGGAAATTCTCCAGATGACACTGGGACTCCAAACCTAGCCGGTGCCGTTGCTTACGAGTACGGTATCGGCAAGTTCGAAGTAAGCGAGGACATGATCAATAAGTTCAACGCACTGCAGTCCCTGCAAATCTCCATGGGCTCGTTCGGTGCAAACAAGCCAGCAACATTTGTCTCTTGGAACGAAGCGGCTCGCTTCGTCAATTGGCTGAACACCAGTACCGGAGGCGTTGCTGCTTACAATTTCACGACCAGTGGTGTCAACGACAGCATTGCCTTGTGGCAAGCTGGGGATGCTGGTTTCGACCCGTTGAACCCTTACCGCAATAGTCTGGCTAAGTACGTCTTGCCCAGCTACAACGAGTGGTACAAAGCAGCTTATTATGATCCCGACAGCAGTACCTACTACAACTTCCCCAATGGTAGCGACTCCGCTCCATTAGCGGTCACAAGTGGCGTGGCGGATAACACGGCAGTTTACAGCCAGAGCTTGGCACAAGGTCCTGCGGACGTAAACCAAGCCGGTGGCTTGAGTCCTTATCGTGTCATGGGTTTAGGTGGCAACGTTTTCGAATGGGAGGAGAGTTCTGCCGATTTGTCAAATGGGAGTGATTCCTCTTCTCGGGGGCTCCGCGGCGGTGCCTGGAACAGCAACTCCAACAACCTGTCGTCGTCATCTCGCCTAACCTCCTTCCCCGCTTGGTACGAAACAGAAAACGTAGGTTTTCGAGTCGTAACTCTGTCTTTATCCGACCCGCCCGCAGTGCCTGAGCCTAGTATGATGTTGATAGGGACGTTGTTTGGGTTAGGTGGATTAATTGCTAAGGGGCGAAGCAAATCAAAGGGTCAGGGCTCTTTGTTGGGCTCATAAGCCGACTGCTACTGCCGCCAAAGCGATCCCCAAGGTCAATCCTCTGCAAGCCGAACCGACCCTGTGCGTACCGCGTTGCGTTCAACATCTCGGCTTCCTTGTGAAAGTTCGCAGCGAGAGGATTCCTGCGTTTAACAGCAATACCGTTCAATATTTCCATAAGTCGCGACTCCTGCTAGTGTTAGGTTATCTAACGACCACACACTAACAAGGAGCCGCGACATGGACGAGCAAGGATGCTCAAGATTGCTAGCTGACGCGAATGGAAGAATTTTAGACCGTTTGGCCGGTTTGGAAAAGGTCATCACTCCACAGCTCGCTCAACAGGCGTTAAGTGAGACAAATAAGCTATCCAAGCGAACCTGCGATCTGTCCAATGAAGTGATGCTTTGGGTTGTCTTAGGCATGGGGCTATTCACGGAACTTCCAATCCGCCAGGTCTTCAAAGCTACCAGGCGACTGAGAGCAAAAGAACGCACACCAGCACGTTCGAGTCTTTGCATGGCTCGCCAACGACTGGGTAGTGATCCATTGGTTGCCCTTTATGATTTGGTCGTAAAACCTCTAGCCACTTCACAGACTCCTGGGGCGTTCTATCGAGGCATGCGAAAAGTAGCGATCGACGGTACTATTTTGGATGCACCAGACTGTGACGTCCATCAACACTTGGGCCGTTCATCAGGAAGTAGAGGCGAAGGCCCGTTTCCGCAAGTTCGTAAAGTGAGTCTAGTGGAATTAGGTACGCATATCGAGTTTGCGTTTACGTACGGTGGCTGGCATGACTCGGAAAGGAATCTGGCCGAGCAGCTCTGGAGTAAGATTCCCGCCGACGCCTTAGTGATCGAAGACCGAGGCTTTTTCAGCTATAAAAGCTGGGAAGTTCTGCATAAAAAGCACAAGTTGCTGGTGCGTATCCAAAAGTCAATGGTGTTCAAGCCGATTCGATATCTTCCAGATGGATCATTCCTAGCGAAGATATATCGAAGCAACTGGTATCGTGAAAATGATAAAGGCGGAATCCTTGCTCGGGTCATTGAGTACAAGCTTGATGATCCGCAAAGGACAGGTCACGGAGAAGTCCATCGGCTTTTAACAAATCTCCTTGACGCAGAAGAACATCCGGCGATGGAGTTGATCATGGAGTACCACGAACGTTGGGAAGAGGAGCTTGTGTTCGACGAACAGAAGACGCACCAAAATCCATGCCGTGCAGAAAAGACGACGCACTTACGCAGCGAAACCAGCGATGGACTGCGGCAGGAATTATATGCATTATCAATTGCGCACTTTGTAATCCGTGCGTTGATGCTTGAAGCTGCCACAAGTGCGCAGATCGACGTAGATCGGTTGTCGTTCAAAGGCTGTTTTCAGATCCTCAAAACGCGACTACCAGAGTGCCATGCAAACTCAGATTGGAGTCTTGACGCATGGTACGAAGCGGTCATTTGGGAATTGAGCTGTGAGCGACAACCAGTTCGCCGCAACCGTATCAACCCACGAGTGATAAAGCGAAAAATGTCTCGATGGGGCAAATGTCGACCATCGCATCGGGGGAGAAAAAGGTTGAAAAAACCCTTTGAAAACACTGTAATTATGGTTCATTGAACGGTATTGCGTTTAACCCGCAGCCAACGGCGAGGACGTCGCTATTCTGCCCTCGTATCATGCTCAGCAACGCGAACATCCGCACCTTCTTGGATTTGAGTTCGATAAACGCCAAGTCGATCGTAGCCGAAAATGGATCCCGTCGCGGTCGCCTCGATTCGAGTACGAGTACCGTTTCACTGAGTACCGCTTCGCTGAG
>JAUMAI010000486.1:0-2083 GCA_032116775.1 Pirellula sp.
CACGTTGCGGTGACCAAGTCGATGGAGGCGGGGGGAATCGAACCCCCGTCCCGTGATATTTCCACGATGCCTTCTACGTGTGTAGTTGCCAATTTGAGTTCTCGTCAACGTTGTCCCCTGGCAACGGGGTACGCAGTCGACCAGCCAAGAACTTTATTTAGCTTTCCGCGTGCTCGGCATGACGGTCAGCGATCCGGAATTGCTACCGGCTTTTGGGCGCTTCCGGCGAGCCCCCGCAGCCAGGGTTGCCTAACTAGGCAGCCAAAGCGTAGGTATCTTCTGCAGATACTGTTCGGTCAGCTTTTAACGTGGCCAACTGACCAACCACGACACGCCACCAGCGTTTCTAGCTATCCGGTCGAATCCAATTCGCCCCCTTTAGCAGTTAACATACTATGCTTACACTTCGCCCCATGAAAGGTGGTAACCTAAACATTGTCGGCCCATAAGCACTATTTTCCACCCTTTTCTGATAATCCTTCCCCTTCGCATCGATCAGACAGTTAGCACCCCTCAGTTTCTTGCTAGGCCACAAACCCACGGACTCCTCATGGCCCCATCGGCACCCAAACTCCAAGTCATCTATGAGGACAATCACCTGCTTGTGGTCAATAAGCCTGCAGGTGTCGTCTCTCAAGGTGCTTTGCCGGACGCTCCGAGTCTGTTGCATCAAGCCACCGAATACATCCGAGCCAAATATCAAAAACCGGGTAATGTCTACCTCGGAGTTGTAAGTCGACTCGATAAATCGGTTTCCGGTGTTACCGTGCTGGCTCGTACCAGCAAAGCGGCGGCTCGCTTGTCAGAACAGTTTCGCGAGCGACAGGTCGACAAAACGTATTGGGCCGTCGTCAGCGGTCTGCATGTCGACTGCACGAAAATGGCTGACGTGAACCTAAAAAACTGGCTCTTGCAGCGAGATGACTCTGAAACTGTGAAGGTTGTGTCGCCCACCACGGCAGGTGCTAAAGAAGCCTCTTTGGCATTCCGCCCAATACTGGATTTGGGACAAGGATTGCACTTACTCAGCGTCCGCTTGCATACGGGAAGAAAACACCAAATCCGCGTGCAGTTGGCGCATGCCGGTTACCCCATTGTCGGCGATCGGAAATATGGCAGCCCCTTAAGCTTTGAAAACGGGATCATGCTGCATGCCGTGTCGCTTTCGGTTTATCATCCAACCCAGAAGGATCAAGCGAGCCAGCAACCTCTCCAGCTCGAGTTCAAGGCTCCCCTCCCCTCCTCTTGGCTCCGCCGCTGCTCGGCACTACAACAGCTAATTCAATAAAAATGTGTAATTTTGTATTGAGTGAATTTCTGTATTGTGTATATTTGATCACTATCCTTGGCGGCCGCCGTGGGTGACGGTCGGTGCATATCCATAGACGGCAATGGGTTGAGATACTGGTTCGAAATATCGGTCTGAGATAAGGAGTGGAAAGCTCTGACGAAAAAACGCGAGAGTCAGCAGGGACTGCTGCGAATCATTTCTGGTGGGCAAACCGGAGTCGATCGCGCAGCTTTGGATGTCGCGTTTGCTTTGGGGTTACCGCACGGAGGCTTTTGTCCTCTTGGCAGGCGGGCCGAGGATGGTCCAATTCCTGATCATTACCCGCTCGTCGAACTTGCGAGCGAGGATTATGCCGTGCGAACAGAACGCAATGTGCTGGAGAGCGACGGCACGATTATTCTTTACCGTTATCGATTGTCCGGCGGAACCTTGCTCACATTTCAGCTTGCGCGGCGCCATCGAAAATCTTATCGACTGGTTCGACTGGATCGCACCCCTAGCATCTCTGACGCACTCGCTTGGCTGCACTCTAGGGATATTCAAACCTTGAACGTGGCAGGTCCACGAGCCAGTAGTGATCCGGAAATCTACGAATTAGCCGCCACCTTCCTCTGGGAACTCTTGCAAGACTTCCCGAGGATACGACTCTCAACCAACAGTGAAACCGACTAGGCCGCTTTGCGGCGACTGGCGTCTCGTTGATGCTCATCGAAGCCGATGAGTTGCGAGGCAAGGCTCGGTACCGGCAAGGCGGTGGGACCGATTTGACTTAACTGGCTGGATGGACCATAC
>JAUMAI010000487.1:0-472 GCA_032116775.1 Pirellula sp.
GCAGAACGACGCGTATTGAAATCGATCAGAAAAGCGTCCATTAGCCAGCCTTCGGTCATCCGAAATGTCTTATGCTGACGCTCCCAAGCCGCATTCGCAGCACTTTCCCAGGCACTCAGAACAATCGTCTCTTGCCCATCAGGAGACCAACCCGCAAACTGCGTCCAACTCTCACCTGACTTGGCAAGATCACCTCCAACCAATTGTCGCTCTGAACCATCGGCTCGAACCACGCATGCGCGATTCGTTAACCAGTTCACATATTGCCCATCGGGCAGATCATTCCGCCCTTCGGTATAACCAATCCATGTAGCTGGTCGCTTACCGATATTTTTTGGCTCCTCAGCAATCAATGGATTGGGAACGCAACAAAACAGTAGAGCATTAATGAGCGTGATGACAGAACAAGTCAATCTATAATTCAGTAACACGGTCATCACATCCCAATCCTTGCAACTACCAATTACCACGA
>JAUMAI010000487.1:482-4776 GCA_032116775.1 Pirellula sp.
GAATCTATTTGTAGATAACTACTAAAAATACGACAGCTTCCTGACTTCCAATATTGACCAAGGCATGTTCGATATCTGCCTGATAGTTGGCGGAATCCCCAAGTTCTAACACTTCGGAATCACGACCAGCTTGAAGTTGCACTGTGCCGCGTTCGACAGTAATAAACTCTCGCGTTCCTTGAAAATGTCCTGCACTGCGCAGGGTACCCTTAGGTTGCAACTGCACTTCGTAGAACTCGACATCTTTTTCAAGATTCAGTGGACTCAAGGTTCGAATGCGCACCAAGCGATCTGAACGATAATGATAAGTTCGATCCTCTGCTCGAATCACCTGAATCGTGGAACTAATCGCTGGTGACTCCACCAGGTCGGCCAGAGATAAACCAAACGCCTGCGCGATTCGCAGCGTAACTGCCAAAGTTGGGTTGGTTTGCTGCCGCTCTATTTGACTAAGCATCGACTTAGAAACGCCGCTAGCTGCGGCAAGCCGATCAAGTGACCATTCACGAGCGGTACGGAGTTGATTCACCCGTTCTCCCAAGTGACGACTGAGCGCGTCAGCATGATTTCCCGCCTCCTCGTTGGTGGCGTGCAAAAGAGCAGCCTCCTTAGGTGATTCGTCATGTTTTCGGCTTTTTTTCGCCATGAATTCCCCTTTCCCCGCCCAGACGTCCCATCTATCATATCGAACAGATAGTCCACTATAGTATACACCCCAGACTGTCTATCGCCATTCGGTTTCGAACCGTTTTAGGCATTCCCCGATCGCTAAAGTCGCTTGCAAGTGAGGTTTTTGTGGGCCAAACAATGAAGGCACTGGTAAAAAGCCAAGCTCGTCCTGGTTTGTGGCTCGAGGAAGTGCCCATTCCGGAATATGGCATTAATGATGTCCTGATCCGTGTTGACAGAACCGGTATCTGTGGCACTGACTTACATATCTACAAATGGGATGCATGGGCCCAGAAAACCATTCCGGTACCGATGGTAGTTGGTCACGAATTTGTGGGAGAAATCGTGGCCGTCGGCGACAATGTTCATGACTTTTTTCCAGGTGAAGTAGTCAGCGGTGAAGGCCATGTGGTCTGCGGTCGCTGCCGAAACTGTTTGGCTGGGCGAAGACACCTCTGCAAAGACACCCAAGGTGTCGGCGTCAACCGACCGGGAGCATTCGCGGAATACTTAGTCCTACCAATGAGCAATGTTTGGCATCATCGTCCCGATATCAATCGAGATGTTGCTTCGATCTTCGATCCCTTCGGAAATGCAGTCCACACCGCCCTTTCGTTTGATCTGCTTGGTGAAGATGTCTTGATCACTGGAGCTGGGCCTATCGGAATCATGGCTGCTGCGATCGCGCGACATGCTGGTGCTCGCCATGTGGTCATTACCGACATCAATCCCTATCGACTGAACTTAGCCAGGAAAATGGGAGCTACCCTGGCAGTTGACCCCAGAAGTCAATCTCTGGCGGATGTTCAAAAAGAGCTTGGTATGAAAGAAGGCTTCGACGTTGGCCTTGAAATGTCTGGAAACCCCCAGGCATTTCGAGATATGTTGGCGAATATGTGCCATGGAGGAAAAATTGCCATGTTGGGCATCCCCTCCGAGCCAATTGAAATCGATTGGAATATCGTCGTCTTCAATATGCTTACCATCAAAGGCATTTATGGTCGTGAGATGTATGAAACGTGGTACAAAATGTCTGTTATGTTGGAAAGTGGCCTCAATATCGAACCTGTAATTACCCATCGCTTCCACTACACCGAATTTGAGAAAGGCTTCGCTGCCATGAAGTCAGGAGAATCAGGTAAAGTCATCCTAAAATGGTGATTACACTTCGCGCTACTTACTTCGTCATTATCTAACACAGTTACTTATTCTCCCAGAGCAACCAACTCTGATATAGATTGAGAATCGCATCTAAGGAATATGCCATATGATGGGTGCCTTCACAGAACATCTCGCCAAAACGCTGGAGCAAATTCGCGAGGCCGGTACTTATAAGAATGAAAGAGTGATCGACACTCCGCAAGATGCTCACATTCGCGTTACCGGTGGACGCGAAGTGCTCAACATGTGCGCCAACAACTATCTAGGCTTAGCTGAGCACCCAGAAATCATCAAAGCAGCCCACGCCGCTCTCGACCGTTGGGGATATGGGATGGCTAGCGTACGTTTCATTTGTGGCACTCAAGGGATTCACAAACAATTAGAAGGGGCGATTTCTCAGTTCCTGGGCATGGAGGACACAATACTCTATAGCTCCTGCTTTGATGCCAACGGCGGGCTTTTCGAGACTCTACTTGGTCCGGAAGATGCGATTATCTCAGATGAACTCAACCACGCCAGCATCATCGATGGTATTCGCCTTTGCAAAGCGCAGCGTTTTCGCTATCGCAACAATGACATGTCTGACCTTGAGGAGAAGTTGAAAGAATCTTCTAACGCCCGCTTTCGAATGATTGCTACCGACGGCGTCTTCTCGATGGATGGTTATATTGCCAACCTTCCTGCGATTTGCGAATTGGCTGACAAATACAAAGCCGTCGTCATGGTCGATGATTCACATGCGGTTGGTTTCATCGGTAAAACAGGGAGAGGCACACATGAGATGCACGGCGTAATGGATCGCATCGACATTATGACCGGCACGCTTGGAAAAGCGCTCGGAGGAGCTTCAGGCGGTTACACCAGCGGACGGCGAGAAATCGTTGACTTATTGCGTCAACGTTCGCGTCCTTACTTATTCTCTAACACACTTGCACCAAGCATCGCAGGAGCATCTTTACGCGCCCTAGAACTATTGAGCGAATCGACCGCTTTGCGCGACAAATTGGAAGCAAACACTGCCTACTTCCGCCAACAGATGACCTCACGCGGTTTTAATATATTGCCAGGTATTCACCCGATTGCACCTATCATGCTCGGCGATGCGAAGCTAGCAGGGCAGTTTGCGGAAGCGATGCTTAAACGAGGTGTATACGTCATAGGCTTCTCTTATCCAGTTGTGCCGCAAGGCAAAGCTCGTATCCGTACGCAAATATCAGCCGCACATTCAGAAGCAGATCTTCAGTTCGCCATCGAGGCCTTTACCGATGTCAAAAAGGAACTTGGACTGTGAACAGCGAATACCAACCCAAACGTAAAAGGGCTGCAGCTATCCTGTCGTTGATTGGCAACACCAGGATGATTCCGCTCTTCTTTGAGAACGAGGGATTGACAATCTATTGCAAGTGCGAGTTCTTGAATCCAAGTGGTAGCATCAAAGATCGACTTGCGAAAACCGTTTTAGTCGATGCTGAGCAACGTGGTCTACTCCATGACGATTCAATCATCCTCGAGTGCACGAGCGGAAATACTGGCATCGCTCTATCGATGCTTGGAACAGCCATGGGCTACAAAGTAAAGATCCTGATGAGCCAAGGCGCAAGCCAAGAACGACGTCTGCTTATACGGCAACTAGGGGCCGAACTCATTTTGTTTGAGAGCGAAGGACGTTATCAGACTGGTATCGACATGTCGCGTGAAATGGCGGCTAAAGATAGCCGATACTTCCTACCTAAGCAGTTCGAAAACACGCTGAACGTCGAAGATCACCTTCACACGACCGGCCAAGAAATTATCCAGCAAGCACCTACAGCCATCGATGCATTTGTTACCGGGTACGGAACAGGCGGCACGCTAGCAGGCGTTGGTAAAGCCATAAAAAATCACTATCCCACTGCTAAGATCATGGCCATGGAACCTGCCGAAGCTGCACTTCTAGCTGGCGAGATGCCCTGTTGCCATTGCATCGAGGGCGTGGCTGATGGTTTCATCCCGCAGCTGCTGCAAGGAGCCCCACTCGATGGAGAAGTCAAAGTCTCCAGTGCTGAAGCTATGACGATGACCAAGCGGCTGCAACGTGAGTTTGGCCTCCTAGTTGGCACATCCTCTGGAGCCAACGTCGCTGCAGCGATGCGAATTGCGCAGGATCTTGGCCCAGACTCTTGCGTTGTCACTCTACTGTGCGATCGGGCCGAGCGCTATTTCAGTACTTCGCTGTTTAAGTGATCGATAACGCACCAGCGATAGGTTTCATTTCTTCCAAGAGATAGATGCGCAGAGCTCTCTGGAGCGTATTATCACGCTCTCCCTCTCCCCAAAGTGATCGAGCGCAGCGCTGATCGACTTGGGGCGAGAGGAGCACTTAAATAGAAAGCTCGCCTACAAATTTCGCTTCGCCCTCTCCCCAAAGAGATCGCAGCGAAGAAGTCGTTTGGGGCGAGGGATGGGGTGAGGGGTTAAACGCAAC
>JAUMAI010000488.1:0-7185 GCA_032116775.1 Pirellula sp.
ACGCTTCCGCTGTGATAACAGTTTGTAACGTATTTAGGCTTAGTGAAGTTTGTTTTAGGAATGGTCTATGAAGACTTGGTTCTCAATGAACAACTGGCACGATAATCCCCTTGTCACATCACCGTGGTCCATCGTGACTTGGATGATGGGCGTCTGTTTGGTCGCGGGGAGTTTGACGCCTGTGCAGGCACAACCATTTCCTAACAAGAAATACACTCAGGATGATTTTTTTCGTCAGCTAGAAGAAATCTTGCCGACACCCAACAGCTATCGCACCGCGGCAGGCGAACCTGGGCCTGGATATTGGCAACAGCGAGTCGATTACCTTATTGACGTCACGTTGAAAGATGATGATCAAACAATTCACGGTAAAGAACTGGTCACCTATCACAATGACTCGCCACACACGCTTCGTTATCTGTGGTTTCAGTTGGATGCCAATATCTTTAAACCTGACTCTGATGCCAACCTCACCAGCTCCTCACGATTAAGCCAGAGAGTTCCACTGGAAGTGCTGGAGGGCTTGATCGCTGAACAGGCTTTCGATGGTGGTGTCAAGATTGGCACCGTCAAAGATGGTAGCGGACGCGATTTAAAGTACACCGTCGTAAAGACGATGATGCGAGTTGACTTGTTGGAACCATTGCCTCCTGGGCAGGAGACACAAGTTGCCATCGAATGGAATTATAAGATCAACGATGCGCGATTGTTTGGCGGTCGAACTGGTTACGAGTATTTCAAGGAAGATGATAACTACATCTACGAGATCGCGCAGTGGTTTCCTCGCCTCGCTGCATATACCGATGCAACAGGTTGGCAACACAAACAGTACTTAGGCCAGGGTGAGTTCACGTTGGAGCTAGGTGATTACATGGTCCGTATCACTGTTCCCGAAGATCATGTGGTTGCTGCCACTGGGGTCTTGCAGAATCCTGAGGATGTGCTGACAGCCGAGCAGCGACAGCGATGGGATGCTGCCAAAAGTGCAAAAAAGCCTCTGTTCATCGTAACCCCAGAAGAGGCTAAAGCGAATCAAGCCGATAAATCAACAGCAACCAAGACATGGGTCTTCCACGCTCAAAAGGTTCGTGATTTTGCCTTCGCTTCGAGTCGGAAATTTATTTGGGACGCGCAGCAGCATGACGTTGAGGGTAACAAGGTCATGGCGATGTCGTTTTATCCCAACGAGGGTGAGCCGCTGTGGAGCAAATACTCGACGGCTTCTATTGTTCATACCTTGAATGTTTACAGTCGTTATACCTTTGCTTACCCGTACCCAACGGCGATTAGTGTCAATGGACCGGTCGGTGGCATGGAATACCCGATGATCTGCTTCAATGGCCCACGTCCCGAAGAAGATGGTACTTATAGCTTGCGTACCAAGTACGCCTTGATCTCTGTCATCATTCATGAGGTGGGACACAATTACTTCCCCATGATCGTCAACACCGATGAGCGTCAATGGACTTGGATGGATGAAGGGATCAATACGTTTTTGCAATATTTAGCCGAACAGGAATGGGAAGAGAACTATCCATCGCGTCGTGGCGAACCGGCTGAAATTGTGGGTTACATGTTGAGCAATGATCAAGTACCGATCATGACCAACAGCGAATCGGTAATGCAATTCGGTAATAACGCGTACGCCAAGCCCGCAACCGCCTTGAACATTCTTCGGGAGACAGTTCTCGGACGCGAATTATTTGATTATTCCTTCAAGGAATATGCGCGGCGCTGGAAGTTCAAGCGTCCCATGCCAGCCGACTTTTTCCGCACCATGGAAGATGCTTCTGGCGTCGACCTGGATTGGTTCTGGCGAGGTTGGTTTTACACGACCGAACATTGTGACATTGCGTTAGACAAGGTCGAATGGCTGATGATCGACGATCGAACCCCAGATCAAAAAGAAGCCGACGAACGCAAGGCACGGGCTGAGACTCGTCCCACTCTGGCCGAACAACGCAACAAGCCTCTTCCCAAATTGATAGATCAGATTCCAGATCTGAAGGACTTCTACAATACGTATGACCCATTGGTGACAACTCCGCAGCAACGCGAGGCATACGATCGCTTGATGAAGAGTCTTACCGACAAAGAGCGGCAGTTAATCGCCAAGAAGTCAAACTACTACATTTTGCATTTCCGCAACAATGGTGGTTTGGTGATGCCGGTGATCGCGATGCTCGAATTCGAAGATGGTACCACTCAAGAGGTTCGCATGCCCGCCGAAGTTTGGCGTGTGGATGCTACCAAGTTCTCCAAGCTTGTTGTCACTGAGAAGAAGGTGAAACGAGTCGAGTTAGATCCGTATCGCGAAACGGCTGACGTGGATCGCAACAACAATTACTATCCGCCGCAGATTGAGCCAACACGTTTTGAGATCTTCAAGTCGGGTGGGCGCGGGGGACGACGTGGCCTAGGTCCCGCCGGCGATGGGCCTCCTAATCCGATGCGCGAGGCCCGCCAGCGAGAACAGGCAAATAAAGAGGCGGCCGCTAAGCAGCAGGAAAAGCCTAAACCAGAGGATGGAAAGCCAGCAGAAACAAAGGCTGAGGAGGCCAAGCCAGAACAGCCCAAAGCTGAAGAGGCCAAGCCTGCCGAGCCTAAGCCACAGGAAGCTGCTCCAGCCAGCGTTCAGCCAGCTAGCGTTCAGTCAGACAGCAGCGGAGCCAAAACCGAGGAAAAACCCGCTGAGCAACCTGTAGGGGCAAGCGGCGGCGTTTGATCCCAATGGCGAGTTTGGATGGGAAAAAGGAAGCCGGCCAAGTTATTCCCTGCTCCTGCAATTCGTTGCGGGAGCCAGCCGCTGATTTGGCTGAAAAACCGGCCCAAATCCGCGCGAGAATATCGGATTTTGGTACCCAAGTGACCATTTTGCCATCATCGCTCGCTCTATCTTTAGACGCAGTAACTAGTTAAGATGTTGAAAGACTAAGAGACTGAAAGACTAATGATACTGAAAGACGCTGCCAGCCTTTGGGAGTCGCCAAAGATTTCCAGAACTGAGCGTGGATGGTCAAGGATGTTCGCCAATGCTGTTTTCTAAACCCTCGCCAACATAAGTCCCCACGGTTTTATATTTCCAGCCCAGGTCCACGATGTTTTTCCACGGTTCAATGTCGGGTTCCCGTAGTACTTGGCCAATCGCATTTACTTCTTCGCAAACAACACTGCGCGGTCTAGCGCTGTGGCTCGCCATCGCTCCAGTTTGGATCGGCCCAGTTTGGATCGGATTTATCGCGAGCGAATCGCGTCCATTGCATGCAGCACCGCAGGATCAGACTGCTGTCGACCCAATGCGTATTGAACCCACCAGCCCAGTCGAAAAGCTCAAAGATGGTTTCCAGTTTTTGGAGGGACCAGCTTGGGGACCCGATGCCAACCTGTACTTTACTGACATTCCAGCCAATCGGATCTATCGTTATCGACCACAAGATTCCGCTTTTGAGGTTTTTGTTGAGCCCACAGGGCACAGCAACGGTTTAATGTTCAACAGCGACGGAAATCTTTTAGCCTGTCAGATGGATGGACGCTTAGTTTCAATTTCATTGGCTGATAAAAAAGAAACGGTGCTATCTGACAAACACAACAACGTTCGTTTCAACGCTTGTAACGATTTGGTGATTGACACTGCAGGCGGTATCTATTTCACCGATCCCCGATATCAATCACCAGAGCCTTATCCTCAAGGGACAGAAGCTTTTTATTTCCGTTCTGCTGATGGTAATGTTGTCCGGCTTGGAGCCGATTTACAAGCTCCCAATGGAATTGGACTCTCGCCTGATGGAAAGACTTTATATGTCGTACCTTCGATGCAAAAGCAAATCATGGCGTACGAGGTTATGGAACCAGGAAAGATCGGACCAGGTCGGGTCTTATGCGAACTAAAGCAACCTGAAGGTGAGGACAACACTGGTGGAGATGGAATGACGATCGACTCCCTCGGTAACCTTTACATAACCTCTGGTATTGGTGTTCAAATTTTTGATCCGCAAGGAAAACTCTTGCACACGATCGCTGTTCCTGAGGTGCCGGCCAACGTAACGTTCGGAGGCGAGGATTACAAAACGCTTTATATCACGGCTCGCAAGGGGTTGTATCGTTGCACGATGCCTGTCGCTGGATACAAGTTCGGAACTAAACCATAGCTCTAGTAGTGGCTGGTCGAATCGTTCGACCCCTTAACTGAGAAATTTATTAGATCAGGGAGGATTCAAGTGATCGATGTCGACGCAATTCTGACATTGCATGAAGAGACAGTAGCCAAGTGGCATAAGCAGCCGATCTCAAACGACTACGAGGGTTGGCTACAGGTGGTTTGTCAGCAGCACCAGTACAATTATGAGCTCTGGCATCAAGAAGATATTGCCCGTAGTCCCGATGTCGATGATAAGACCATTTCTGGGGTCAAAAGAGCCATCGATCGTTTAAACCAACTCCGCAACGATTGGATTGAGCGTCTCGATGATTGGATCACGGAACGCTTGCAGCAACTGAATGTTGTTCCGGCGGATAACGCTCGGCAGAACACCGAGACGCCTGGAAGCTGTATCGATCGATTGTCTATTTTGTCGCTGCGGCTCTACCATCTACGAGAGCAACTAGATCGAACCGATGTTGAAGCAGCTCATCTCGAAAAGGTACGACAACGATTGGCGATTGGTGAAGCCCAACGCCGAGATCTCAGTCAGGGATTGCGCGAATTGATCGATGATATTGCAAATGGTCGCAAACGCCATCGCACCTATCGGCAGATGAAAATGTACAACGACCCGACGATGAATCCCTATCTTTACAACGCGAAGAATGCTAAAGCTCAGGCTTGAGCTAATCGGAAGGCAGATGAGTTATATACGACCTTCGGCAGCCCATCGAAATAACACGCCAGTTCGCAGCTATTTTCTTATGCAAATGGCAGTGACGGTCGCGTTGTGTGTTTGGTGCACTCTTGCAGCAAGTTTCGCGCAGCAACCTCCAGCAATAGAGACAAGCACGCCGTCAGATACGGATCGCGCGGAATTCGATAGCTTACTAAAGTCTCTCGAGTCCGATAGCTTTACGGTTCGTGAAGTAGCCAAAGAGCGTTTGGTGGAGCTTGGGCTGCCTATTTTCCCCTTGCTAGATCGAGCCCTAGGTGAAGCCAATGCGAATGTTTCTACCCAGATCTTGGAAATCTTCAGCCAATTCGCTTTAGATGCGGAAGCTCCTGAGACTCAGCAAGTCGTGCGATCGTTGAAGCGTTTGATCGCTGGTGAGTCAACCATTAAATCGAATCAGGCCAAGCAACTGCTGGAATCGATCCGCCAATTGCATCGCAGCCGAGCGATTCAGGAATTAGAAGCGTTGGGGGTAAGGATTGTTGTTGGTGCTTATCCGCTGAATGGACGCACCGGTATTCAGCAGCTCTATTTTGTTGAGATTGATGATCGCTTTCAGGGAAAGGCGGAGGATTTGGTATGGATGCAATGGCTCGATCAAGTTGAATTGGTCGTTTTCAGTGGTCCATCGATTCAAGGGGAATATCTGAGGTACTTGGCCGACATGCCGAGTCTAAAGCAGCTACTCATCCGTGAAACGCTGCTGAAGACAGAAGATATAAAGTGGTTATCGCAAATCGAGTACCTCGATCACTTGGAGATCCAATACACTCCCATCGATGATCAGGCAGCAGACTTATTAGCCCGTTTACCCGTTTGGAACTCAATGCGAATTTTTGGTACAGAGATTTCTTTGGAGCAAGGCGAAGCCTTGGGCAAGAAGCTCGATGGAATAGAGTTCCAGTTTGGGTGTGGTGGTTTCTTGGGGATACAGTCAGACGCCGCTGCCATGCGGTCCTCAACCGTCGATAATGTAACTCCCGGCGGTGCTGCTGATTTAGCCGGAATCATGGCGGGTGATGTCATCACGAAGATCAATGAGGCCAAGATACAATCGTTTGACGAGATTCGAGCCAATCTTCGCAGTCGGCGTCCCGGTGAAAAGATCATGGTTCAGTTGGAACGCCCGTCAGCCGACGGAAATATGAAGAAGATGCAGGTTGAAGTCACCTTAGGCAAACAGAGCAACTACTAAGAAACCTGCAATTGCTGCTGCGATCTCCACGTATTTTCTTGCCTGGACCTAGTATCGTCTAGCTATTCCTTGTGTTGGCGAAAATGACTGCGAATTATTCCGTACTGGAAGCCAAAAATCGAGCGACCTTTTTGCGTAAACTGAGAGCTTGGTTTAGGCAGCATCGTCGAGATTTGCCCTGGCGCGCGACTCATGATCCATATCGAATTTGGGTCAGTGAGATCATGTTGCAGCAAACGCAGGTTGCAACCGTGATCGATTATTATCATCGCTTTTTGACTAGATTCCCCACGATTGCTGAGCTGGCAAAGGCTGAGATCAGTGAAGTGCTTCAATACTGGGAAGGACTGGGATACTATCGACGTGCCAGGCAATTACATGCTGCTGCTCAGCAAGTCATGACACAACATCGTGGTCGATTTCCTGAGGACTTCAGTGAGGTCTTGGCGCTGCCTGGAATTGGGCGGTACACCGCTGGAGCGATCTGCTCTTTTGCATATGAGCAATCGCTGCCGATTTTGGAGGCCAATACGCAACGTCTTTATTGTCGTCTGATGTGCCTGCGCGACGATCCTAAGACAACTGCAAATCAGAAAGCAATGTGGCAATTTGCAGAGGCTCTTGTCCCC
This sequence comes from Pirellula sp., assembly GCA_032116775.1. Taxonomy (GTDB): domain Bacteria; phylum Planctomycetota; class Planctomycetia; order Pirellulales; family Pirellulaceae; genus JAFLCP01. The sequence continues at coordinate 6,702 of JAUMAI010000488.1, forward strand.
GAAAAAGAGCCAGGCGAAATCAATCAGGCACTCATGGAATTGGGGAGTCTCGTATGTACTCCTACCAACCCTAAGTGTGATATTTGTCCTCTGCTGCAACTCTGTCCAACCGCGAAAGCTGGTTTGCAAGCCGACGTGCCACTGCCGGCCAAGCCAAAGGTATTCGAGCATGTTCATGAAATCGCTTGGATTGTTTGGCATCGAAATGAGGTATTGCTGCGAGAGTGTTTGCCGGGGGAGCGTTGGGAAGGCTTGTGGGATTTTCCACGCTTTGCACTGGATCCCGATATAAGGAACTGGGAATCGCAATGCGAGGAGATGCTGCGGGAACGTTTTGGCTTGCAGGTTCGCGGGTATAACCGTCGCTTACAAATTAAGCACGGTGTGACTAAATATAAAATCACCTTGGATTGCTTTGATACGCAACTGGAATCGGGTAGTGTTGCGGTTCGTGGTAAGCATCGATGGCTGCAAGTCGATCAAT
>JAUMAI010000489.1:0-1309 GCA_032116775.1 Pirellula sp.
GCACGCCGGAATTCGTGTAGGCGTGACTGCGCTTCCTTTACTCTGGCGATGGCGGCTTTGGCCGGTTCGATACTGTCTCGGTAGAGACGGTCCATCGCCCCTTTAACTTCCTCAATTTCTCGCGAGAGATGGTCACGTCTTGCCTTGAGATCGTCCCGGTCGCCCAAAGATTGCGAGAATAAGGCGTGCTTGGGTAATTTCTTTCCGCCGTTGCCAAGAAAATTCCCGTTGGCATGGTTATACCAGGATTTGAGCTTGCGGCAGGCGTGTTGGTGATCTTCGATAAGGCTTGCCCGTTCTTCCTTAAGCGGTTTCACTGCTGCATACGCCTCGTCGAGGTTCTTGCGCGCGCGCGTGAGTTCTGCTCCGAAGTCGCGCGTAAAGAGCGTCTGGTCCTCTCGGGCCTGACGCGCCCCAGCCTCTTCCTTGGCGATGTTCGAGCGCAGGCTCGCCAATCCTGCTTCAAGAGGGGCCACATGTTCATTGTGGTGCTTGCGCCGAGGCGCGTCAAAAATTACCCACAGGACTACCCCGACAATGACGGCAAGCAAGATCGCAATTTGCATATAACAACACTCCCTTCTGCGATCAGTTCGTCCAGCATCGCACCCGATGAGAAGTCTGGCAGACGATCTGTATCAATGCAAACGTCCGAGGCAGAACGATCAGGCTATTTGAACCAGATGGAAGATGCTGGAACACTCAGAAGAAGCGTCTTTCTTGTTGAACGCGGTAAGTGTGTGCGTCAGAAACAAGTCAATCTTAACACGCAGGAAAATTGATGAGTAATCTGCCGTTTCTGAGACCCATTGACGATCTTCGAAGCCAGTTGGCGCGCCTCTCAGAACAGTCGTCGGCTCTTGAGTCTGCAAAGCAGGTCATGGAACGGAGGATTTCCGCGCCTCGGTCCGTCGATGTCGAGCAGAGCCGCAAGAGGCAGGACCGGCTGCAGGAGACTGCCAAAGAGATTACGCACCGCATAGCCATCGTAGAATCAGAGTTGCAGATTCTGTCCCGTGAGAGGGCGGAAATAGCCAATGAGCTGGTGAGCATGGTCTGGTTCTGGCAGTATCTTTCGAAAGCGCAGGCCGACCGTCGCTCAGAGTTTGAGCGCGTGGACCTGAAAATTGAAGAGGTCAATAAACGCCTGGCCAGAGAGCGGTGTTGGCTTCATGAGGCTCGAGATGAATGGATCGAAGTGGATCGTAAATTGCGCGATTTCCACGCTTTCGACCTTAATTTTGCCCTTTCTGAACTTGAACCTTACGGCCCCGAGATTGCGCGCCTGAAGGTAAAGATCGATTCAGCT
>JAUMAI010000489.1:1319-2029 GCA_032116775.1 Pirellula sp.
CGAAGCGAAGGATCGCCCGGCTCGTGGCGTGATCCATGGGGAATGTGAACGGGCTCTCGGCGTTGGAAAACCTGGGACATTTATCTCTGATAATGAAAGAACGCTAAATTCCCTTGAACGAAATCGGGATAAGATGGAGCGGCGGATCATATCTGAGCTCGACAAGGCGCAGCGGCGAATCGATCATCTAGTGATAGATGGCAAGAATATGTGCTTTCAAGAAAGCATGTTTATTGGGCTTAATGCCATTGCAGCCTTTCTAGCCGCCCCTATTGGCCCGATCAAGGTCACTGTAGTCTTTGATGCAAATATACGTAACGATCTGAGGGCGGGCGACGACGAAATCAGAGCGCAGCTCGATCGGAAGGCTGCTGTTCACATTTCTCCCTCGAAAACGGCTGCTGACGAATTCTTGCTCAAACTAGCAAGCGGGAATCCGCATGCATTTATTATGAGCAATGATCGCTTTAGGGAATACTCGGACTACAGCGCGGTTGCCGAAGGCCGCCTATTGCGGTTTCTGATTGCAGACAACAAATTAATAATAAATGATCTTGATTTGACCCTGTCATTCCATTGACCAACCTGTGGCTCTTCAAAGCTTCGCGCTTAAATTATTCGAGTGAAAGGAAGTGTTAGTGGCGGGGAATTCCCTCAATGCATTGCGCAGGCTAACAGCTTTCTGACTATTGGGTGCAAAACTCCGGCAG
>JAUMAI010000489.1:2039-5121 GCA_032116775.1 Pirellula sp.
AGCTCACGCTCGTGCAATATCGCCCCACCCAGGCTCAGAACGACCTCAACCCGTGGCACCGGCCCCCCTTTGTTCACTGAGGCCATAGTCAGCGAGATCGCCGCCTTCGGAGTGATGCCGGAGCCTTCCGCGAAATTTTCAGAGACATCAAGCCAGGCACTGCCCTCAAAGTCCCGGTTCCATGAGGTCCAGCCCCGATCCTGAACCAGCTCCAGTTCAAGCCGCCGCTTTCCGTGAAGAACGATTTTCTCCTCAACAATAGCTCTCAGGCTGTATTTTCCGGCCGAGTCGCCTTCTGTGTTGACGAATTCAATATCCGTTCCCGCGAGACGAAGTTCACCCCATATCTTCCGACCTTCATGCAACTCCTCTGGAAAATCGACATTCAAAATGACCGGACCGATGATCCAGGGGCGAAGATCCTGATCGGTGATCGCCGCCTTTATCGTGTCAATCCAGGGAGCCAGAAGAGGGCTGTTCTCCTGATCCCTCAAATCTGCTTGGAAGGACAGGATATTCGCCGGTGAGCGCACTTGCAGATTGCCACGAATATCATCGTAGCGGCCAAGAATGCTGGCCGCCGCCTCGCAGGCCATTAATCGATCCGCATCCTTCAACTCAGACAGAGAGATTTCGCTGACGACGCCCTTGCGCTCAGTTTCGACAGCAAGGATCTTGTTGGCCAGCATTTGCTCCATAGCACGCTGGGTTTCTTTCTTGTGGCCGTCAATGAGGTCGCGCAAATCATGCTCGAAATCGTCGCGCGAGACATATTCATCCAGCTTGATAATTGCCACGTCCGTGGCAACCCATGTGATAGCAGCTCCGACCACGGCACATGCAGCGGCACCCGGCCCGCTCCACGAACAGCCAGCAGCAGCAGCCGCGCCACCAGTGGTAGCGGCAGCCCATTTCATTCCGGTCTTTGTTCCCACCTTTGCTGCGAGCTTTACCGCGAGCTTCTTGGCGAAAGCCTTGGTGAATACCTTTAAAGTGGCCCCCCCAACTAGGGCGACGCCGACGGTTCCAGCCGTTTTCTTCATCCGAATTTGAGAATCTTGCAAAGCTTTGGTGACCACAGGCCCGATTGCCTCGAGCCCGCCCGGCTCAGCGGCCATAGCCTCATCCAGCGCCATGCGAAATCTTTGGTCAAATTCTAGTGCTAGTTGTTCTTGTACAGCGCCTATACGCGTATCAAAACCGTTGAAGAGGTGTTCCTCCAGGCCGCCCCCCAGCTTCCCCATCGCAGCCGAGCCTAGTTCAAGCCACTCTCCCGTCAGAGAATAGTGAAAATCCATATACTTCGGGATGCCCGCATAGACTGGGGCATAAGCCTCCTCCAAACGGCCATGTATCTGCTCTCTGACCTTTTCTGCTTCCTCACCAGCCGTATTGAACCACTGTTCTACCTGCGTAGCACTCGTCCTTGTCTGATCGACAGAGCTGCCACGGCCATTTTCAACGCCTTGCCGACGTGCTTGCCAGGTCGCAAGAAGCTCAAGGCTGACCGTGATCACAAGTAAAAGCACAATGGTTCCCCAGAACCAGCGTGACAGATTTGGCCTTTTTTTGCCCTCGGTTCTGCTAATGTCCCCAGGGGTTTCGTCAGACTGGGGCATTCAACGTTCCGTGGTAATGTGTTTCAACAAAATGGGTGATGACCACGCTTGCCCTTGCAGCGAAAAAGCCGAAGATCGCCATGTCCAGATTGAACAAAATCGCGATAAGGCGATAGTCTCTCATCTGCACCACAAGCCATATCTTTGATGCTTCAAAAGCGTAACCAAAGGCGAGTATCTCGGCAATCCAGCCGCGTCTTTCCGGGAGCTCGCCCAACCCAGACCGCACCGTAACGGAAAAATCCGCGGTGAGTATTTCTGCAGGAATGCTTTTGGCATACCATGTGACGAAAAAGAGGATGATCGAGAACGGCAATCCAACCATCCATGCGCTCGGTCCGGTTGCGAAAATCCTATCGAAGGGAGGCATGAAATGCCTGGCCAGAAAACTCTGCGTCCAAAGGAAAAGCCAGGCCGATGCGAAAACCAGGGCAAGAGAAACACCAATCTCAGCTTCTGACATCGTCAACGCATTCCAGGCCAACGCCGGCACGAACAGCAAAACCAAAAGCGTTGAGGAGAGAAATGCTCCTATCCGTCCGGTGAGCCAGCCTGCGAGCCAGGACCCAGACTTCAGAACTATTCCGCGTTCGGCCTTCCAACGATCAATGGTGATCGACCAATTTCCGAGAAATATCATGGCCGCTAAACAGAGCAGCCAGATAGCGGCCCAGTCAGAAAAGCCGTAGGTCAACTTCCACAGCCAAAGCAACACCGCAGGCAGAAGTGTGACCACCAAGGCGATTGAGAGCCTACGCTTCATGAAGATCCCGTTAACTGCCGCGAGTTTAATCGCTAGTGACTCAGGCGGCGTCCCGCAAGTCCAAACACCTATTTTCATTGGCCCCTGTTGATGTTTGGCTTGCCGCGTTCCGTCCTTCACCCTTTCCAAGGTGTTACCCTCGGCATCACATCCTTCACTTCAATGTCCCGCAGCATCGCGCCAATGAGCAAACCGTCGATTCCCATTGCAGTGCAAGCTTTGGCCAAAGATGGAACTCCGTAAGCATACCCCATGGCATGAGAGGGATCCAAAACGATCGGCAGATTGATGTATTCCTGAAGCCATGCAACACCGCAAAGATCAAGTGTGAAACGGGTTCCTGTTTCAAAAGTACGGATACCGCGCTCACACAGAATTACATTGCTGTTTCCTCCTGAAAGTATAAATTCTGCTGCTTGAACAAACTCTTGCAGTGTTGTACCAAAGCCTCTTTTGATCAATACTGGTTTTTGTGTTTTAGCACATGCTCTCAAAATTCCTTGATCATACATCGCTTTTGCACCCACTTGTATGATGTCCGTATATTCGATAATTTCTTCAATATGAGAAGCATCGCGGGCTTCAGTAACAACCAACATGCCAAATTTATCACGCACTTGAGCCAATAATTTTAATCCTTCTAACCCTAAGCCTTGAAAGCTATATGGGCTGGTACGCGGTTTGTAACATCCTCCTCTAA
>JAUMAI010000489.1:5131-5577 GCA_032116775.1 Pirellula sp.
AAATATTTTTAATCCTAAACCAGACATAAAGGTCGCTGATTCCATGATTTGAGCTTCAGATTCAACTGAGCAAGGTCCACCAATCAACACCGTATGATTGGTTTTACCTCCGATTTTAAAGCTTCCAAAATCAACCGTTCTCGTTTCTTCTTTGTAAATTTTAGATGCCAATTGATTGTCATTCGATAAAACCCATGAATTAGAAATCTTATCCTGCAAAAAACTTGGCACTTCTATCAAGGCAGAAGTGGTGACAAAAACATATTGTTGTCCATCGTGAAAACAAATAGCTTTTGCTTGTTCAGCTAAAGTTTGTGCTTCATTTGCACTGATATTTGTATTTAGGTGTAAAATCATAATTCTCCTTTAATCAAGTTCACAAAGGTAATAATTCCTACTGCTTGGTTTTCACCGTTTACTACAGGAATGTAAGTTACCGGAAAACT
>JAUMAI010000490.1:0-486 GCA_032116775.1 Pirellula sp.
CTTGGGACCAGACAAAACACTCACCGCCCGGCATCTCAAGAGAGACAATAGTTCTCTTTTCCCGAGCCAGGCAACTTCCCATGGAAGATTACCTACTGGCCACCGCAGTTTTCGACAAAGGTGGAAGCAGTCGAACACTATCATTCTCAACACTGAGTGTGTAGCTGGGGCGTTTTCGCGAAACGAACTCACGAAGCTCGTCCAGCGATGGATAAGCGGGGTCTGTTCCAAAAAGTCGAGCATCGTCGACTAATACGACATGTTCAAAACGGTTGTCCCCAAAGATATGATCCAACTCCTCAAATATCGGAGTCTCTTTTTCGCCTTTGGCTGTTTCTCCCGCCGAATAATGTCCATCTAACCAAAATAATGTCCTACCGTTAAGTTTGGGCACCAGTTCTCCTAACACTTTTCCTGAGTCGCCAAATAGAATGGTGATATGTGGCTGTTCCCGAAATCTCTCGACTGCTTTTTCATAAAGCGCTT
>JAUMAI010000490.1:502-3199 GCA_032116775.1 Pirellula sp.
GAGTAAAGACTTTTGAAGTACGGCGACATTGCCAGCATCATGTCTCCACGAAAGGTTCCCGTTTCCACCAGAATCTCAGCGTCAAATTGATCGCGGAAATTCCTCAAAGCAACTTGCTTAATTCGGTGGGGTGGTGGAGATGGCTTACCTTTGGCATCCCAACGAAAAATCTCGCGCTGAATTTTCCTCTCCGCCAACCAAGACTCAACATCACTCCATAGTCCCATCGCTTAACTCCTTACTAGCGACCTTCCGTCAATTCAACACAGACACATGTTTCATCGTTGCGAACGTACATTCGTCCATTAGCAAAAGCTGGAGGACACCACACCACAGGCCGCCCAAATGCAGAATTGGTCGGCTCGATTATGTTGGCGCGATCAATTTCTACGAAACCCTGCGGGCTTAATTGCCCAATGAGCAACTCACCAGATTCAGCAAACATATAAAAGTGCTCTTTATTCTTGACTAGGAATGCCGTTCCTGACCCAACTGGACGAGTACCCAATGGTTTGGGCGTCTCCCACAGACGCTCTCCACCAGGGAACTTAACAGCCATAAATTCGCCTGTTTCGTGAAAACCGTACATCACATCATCTTCCAGAAAAGGCTGAACATTCACCGGAGAAATACCTTTTTTGGCAGCATCCCGCCACAAAACCTTCGCCGCAGGCTTCTGCGCGTCTAACTCCAACATGAGCGTATGCTTTGAATAACCACCTACAAACAAATAATTCCCAGCACGAACGGGCGTCATGATGATGGAACCGTTGTTCGCTGCATACTTTTCAGTCCAGTATTCTTTTCCATTCTCCGGATCGACGGCAGCGATCCAATCTGGACTCATCAAAATTAATTGTCTCTTGCCAGCGGCTTCGATTATGACGGGTGGGGAATAACCTTGCTCTGAGGCACTGCCGTAACGCCAGATTTCAGATCCATCCTTCTTATTGAAGGCAATGGTATGCGTCCCTTCACCACCAACCAAGCAAATCAGCTTTTCTCCATCGATGAGCGGATGACTCGCGTAGCCCCATAACGCGGCCTTCGTCGCATACTTCTCTTTGAGCTGATGCGTCCAAATTACATCCCCAGTCTCACGATCCAAACACCATAAATGCCCTTCAGCCCCGAGTACATAAAGCGATTTACCGTCAACGATTGGAGTACACCGTGGACCGGCAGGATACGAAATGCTGTAAGTGACGGGATACTCATGCTTCCACAGAAGTTTGCCCGTGTTCGCATCAAGGCAGATTATCCGCTCATTACCCGTTGATTCTGCACGTTGAAAATTATCCGTCCGCACGTTGTCTTGCGTGACGTAGTCGCTCAAGTAGAGGCGGTCCCCCACAACCGCCGGACCGGAATAACCACCCGCAACTTCACTTTTCCACAGTATCTTTGGTCCCTTCGCAGGAAACTTCGTTAAAACGTTTTTAGCTTCCCATCGATTATCACCGCTTGGCCCCATCCATCGTGGCCAATCTTCGCCCAGCAAGAACGAACTTAACAGAGTCAGCAGAGACAGACAGCCCAGCCCCATACATGCGGCTTTCCGAAGACTCATAACCATACCGTACCTACCGATTAAATTCATGTTATTTTCAATTGTCCAATTCTGCGATTTGCAACCGGTATTCTATCTCCGATTTGCCTCTCCATTACTCAACTAGTGCAATTTTTTTGCGGTCTTTGTGTTGCAATATCGCTGCTCAACCAAACGGCCACATCATAAGCCCCATTCACAGGCCTCAAAAGGATAGAGTGGTCTGCGGCGATTTCTAAAAACCAATTTCGCTAAGTCGGCACAGGTTGAGCCTGGTGTATTGACGCGAATAAACTCGTCACTGACCTCGCGGTACGCAGCCAGTGGTGCATGGACACCCTTAGCCACTAGGATCTGAAAATCCTTTGGATTTAGACCGCAACTACGTATTTGTTCCAAACTAAAGGGCACCATCCGCTTGGACGTAACAAGAATCCTTAAAGGCTGATCCTTCACTTTCAAAACGACAGAAGTACCTTGATCAAAGTCGACGATACCTCCATGTCGTGGTTGAGACTCTTTGAACTTCCCGTCATGAAGAGAAACAACATTCACTGTTAGATGCAGCGATGGGCCATGGTTACCATCTACTTTTCCGCCAATATCGCACTGAAACTCGTTGCCGATCCCGCTTTTTACACATTGCTGAACTACATCGGGATCATAAATGCAAACCAGTGATGGGCCTGAAAAATATTTTAGTAGCTGATCCGCAATGATCGTTCCATCTGCTGCCGAGCCACCTCCAACGTTATCTCCCATATCCAAAAGACAATAACGTTTCTGAGGATTTCTCTTCACTTCTTCGAGGGCGTCCTGAACATCTACTAACTTTCCTTCGAAATCCCTTCGCGATTGCCAAATTTGTTGCGCGATATCATTCGCCATATTCTGGGCTAACGCTTGATCATTATTGGTGACCACAATCACGCCGACCCCCATTTCCGCCACATCCGCATATGGAAAACCAAATAGCACACTATTCGTAACCACTTGCGGATTATTTCGTTGCTCATCGGCATAAGCCATAACGCGGGCTAAGTGTTCCTCGCTGGTGCACTGTCGCTCAATATTCATAACCAACGGTGGAAAAGCAGCTGCCATCGTAGGGCGGACAGTGCCAGATAGCATCTTCATCAGAATCCTGG
>JAUMAI010000491.1:0-6039 GCA_032116775.1 Pirellula sp.
TTCCTGTCCCTGCAAGCGACTTGCCAATATCTCAAAGGCTGGCTCAAACCGGATAGATTTCACTGCAATCTGTGGCCTTATTACCTTCTCGATCTTGGCACCGATGATCGGCTTCAAACCACGACACATCGTTTCCACTTCAGGTAACTCTGGCATTCCAACATGCTCCCGCTAATAATACGGACCCCTTAACAGCCTAAAACGAAGCACTCCCTATCTAATCCTTCGTGATGCACTGGTCGCCAAAACTTTGTGCAGTAATCCGGTTTTTCAGTCAAGCCGGTATTGGAGCCTAGGTTACCAGATAAGCGAGCTATCTTAATCAAGACAGCTTGATGACACTCACACATCCTGATCAAACTTGGGACGCTGGCTTCGTGAGGCATCCTGCTCGCTTCCTTCTGCTGTTGTAGTCGACGGCTGATTCGCAGCAGGATCCTCGGTTCCGACCGAATTTCCGGATGTATTGTCACCTGCAACAACACCACGTTTTCTGATTTTACTCAGCGGGTTCCCTTTACCACCTGCAGTCGCTGCCGCTAACCCCTCTAGTTCACCAGTCGACTCCATCGTGGTTAATTCGCGACGCAAAATCCCCAACAAGGTCTGCAACATAGCGACGACCATCGGTCCCACGACGATTCCAATTGGCCCCAAGGCTTGCACTCCACCGATGACGCTCATCAAGGCCAGCAAAGGATGCAATTGTGACTGTCCATGCAAAACGAAAGCTTTGATGAGATTATCGATCGTACCAACAGCCAGAACTCCCCAGAGTGCTAAACCTGCAGCGGCCCACAGATTCTGTTGATAGATCGCCAGAAACAAACAGACCGGTACCCACACGGTAGCTGGACCAAAAATCGGCACCAGGGCGAAGACCGTCGTTAATAGCGTCAGCAATACCAATGAATCCAAACCAGCGAAGTAATAACCGATGCCTGCAACCGCTCCTTGCGCTAACGCAGAGAAGATCGTCGCCAAGACCACAGCGCGACTGATACGATCGAATTCGAGTAACAACTCTTGTTCATAACGATCATCAAGCGGACTGAGTTTCATGACCGTGCTAACCATACCAGGCCCGTCGTACAGGAAGAAGAAGATAGCTACGATCATGATCCCAGTGCCGATCGCTAATCGGACGACTGCGACACCGGTCGCTCCCGTGAGTGACAGCAGACGTGGCCGGATATATTCGATGGCTTGCCGAGTTAAACTTTCCAAATCCGCCGCAGTCGGATTTGCCAGTTCGCGAGCCCACGCAATATAAACCCCTCCCAGCATTTCCACCTTCATCGATTTATACTTGGCAGATACCTGAAGCACAGCGGGTGTGAATTCCGGATCTTCAACATTCAAATCTTTTAAAGCCTTCAAGGCCGTCTTTAAATCCTCAATATTAGCTAACTGCTCTTCGTGATCTGGCTCCTTCGCCTCCGCGATTACTTTGCTGAAATGAGTAAGATCCGTCTCCAGTCGGGCGACGGCCAGGTTGCGTCGCTCATCGCGCTGCGCTGTCGGCATATTGTCGTTGACCACAGTTACCAGCTGATCCATTTCGATTTGAGATTTGCGGATCTCTGGCAAATGATCGATGTTTAGCCCCAGCGATGTACGGACTCGTTGCAGCGCCAGGTTGATTGCCGCCGGATTAACATCCGATGCCATGTTCGCCCCTTGAACAGCCGCTGCCGCTATAATCACTCCCGCAGGCAGAAGTACACTGAGGAGAATTAAAGCCGTAGTTACTGCAGCCGCGGTCTTTTCACGTTGCCCCAGTCGCTCTAAAACAGCGCGATGCAACGGCCGAAAAACAACGCACAATACGGCCGCGAGAAATATCGGTACGAAGAAACCGATCATCACCTTGTAAAACAGTAGGCCGATCACCACGATGATGGCAATCAGCGCACCGAAAGAAACCATCCTGGTCATATAAGAATCACCGAGTCCCATAGAAGATAATGAATCAAAATAACTTCAGCCGCAGCGGCTTATCGTGAATACCCACATACCAGCATCAACGGATTGTACCAAAAGCATCAGTAGGGCAGGGGAGTCCCATGGAGTCTAATCGCTCAAGTTCTTCTAAGCCCTGGTGGTGGAAATTTATCCAGTGGGCTATTTTTTTAATGGTCATCATCGGCTTTGCTCAAGCCACACGACACGCCATCAACGAACTCTACGCCCAGCAAGCGGCGTTGGACCAAAAGATTTCCGAACTCGAATCGCAAATCACTCTTCTCCCGGAACCTTCGCGTCCCCCTGTCCAAGAGGAAGTGCGACAACTTCAGTACCAACGCCAAAACTATTGGCGAGTTGACAGCTTACCGATCCTCATTGCGATGCTCTGCTATGCCATCACCATGACGCTGATCGGCTACTACTGGTTTCGTACATTACGATACTTCAACCAACCCGCTCCCTACTGGCCAACTCATCGCATTTTCATGTTTGGTCAGCTCGCCAAGTATATCCCCGGTAAAGCCATGGTATTTGTGGTTCGGGTTGGCATGCTCCGCCCCTATGGCGTTCAAATCGTTCCCGCAACCGTCTCCGTCTTTATGGAAACTCTTGGAACCATCGGGATTGCTGCCGCTCTTTCAACAGGTTTCCTATTGCTTCACCAACCTGATCCGAAACATATCTGGCTCGCCTTACTAGCTTTTGTGGGAGCCGTTACTCCAACCTTGCCCCCCATTTTCAACATTGCGTTAAGGTTCCTACTACGCAAAAAATTAGGGGCGCAGGAACAGGCAGGAATCCGGCCTCTCAACTGGTCTCACTTTCTTTTTGGCTGGTACATCATCGCCCCCGCATTGTGCTTCGCTGGCCTGAGCCTTTTCTTTACTTTAAAAGCTCTACCGGCGACCAATTTAGGTGATAATTGGAGCCCATTTCTGATCATCGGCTGCATCGGTACGGCGTGTCTGGCCGCTGTCTTGGGATTTATTTCATTTCTTCCCGGTGGGGCAGGAGTCCGGGAACTGGTCATCATGCTCTTACTGGAACCGCTGATTGGAGGCCCCATGGCTCTCGCCGTCGCAATTTGGTTCCGGCTAGTCACTTTGGGCTCAGAACTTCTGCTCGCTGCTTCAGCGGCCTTAATAGGCCCCACCAAACCAGGAAAACCGATATCCGCCGGCAAGCCCCTAACTGCCTTGGATTCCGCTTCCTCTGCCGCTGCGGATAGTCTGACAAGTCACCCCCATTAGTCGTTCCTAACAACTATTCTTCCGAACGTTTGCCACGGTCCCTATCCGAATAAAAGTCGGGTAAACTATGGCCACAATCCACGGCTTAGTTCCCAATCCATTCCAATCTGCTGAAGTAAGCGACTGCATGAGCACTCCGGCCAGCCCACCTCCTCGAATCTCCATCGTGGTTCCCGTCTTCAACGAAGCGGAAAGCCTCGAACTACTCCATTCGAAAATTGTCGAGGTGGTTTCGGCCAATGGCCTGAGCTACGAGTTGCTGCTGATCGATGATGGCTCAGCGGACAACTCTTGGCAACAAATCGAAGGCTTACATAAGCGTGATTCAAGCGTCAAAGGAATTCGCTTGAGACGAAACTTCGGCAAAGCTGCCGCCCTAGCTGCTGGCTTTGATATTGCAACCGGAGAATTTATCATCACGATGGATGCGGATCTTCAAGATGATCCTCAAGAGATTCCTAATCTGCTCGCCAAAATGGCGGAAGGATTTGATGTTGTCTCGGGCTGGAAAAAAGTGAGAAACGATCCATGGCACAAGGTCTGGCCTTCCAAAGTTTTTAATTTTCTCGTTGGTTGGGCCACAGGCGTTCCCTTACATGATCACAACTGTGGCTTAAAAGCCTATCGCCGTGAAATCTTTGAAGAAGTTCAACTCTACGGTGAAATGCATCGCTTCGTACCTGTACTAGCTGCTGCCCGCGGCTGGAAGGTGGGCGAGATACCCGTGCAACATTACCCGCGGCAATTTGGCTACTCAAAGTACGGTGCGAAACGTTTCATCAAGGGCCTACTCGATCTAATCACTGTTTACTTTTTGACAGGTTACCGCCAACGACCGCAACATTTGCTCGGCTCATTTGGCCTAGCATGCTTACTGTTCGGCAGCATTGGACTAACACTCTTGCTGGGCGCCTGGGGCATCAGCCGACTAACCGATAGTATTGAAGATATACACCTCCATGAACGTGCCATCTTCTATTTATCGATCTGCGCTTTATTGCTCGGCTTCCAAATGGTCGCTGTAGGAATACTGGCAGAGTTGATTACTGCAATTTCCAGACCGGGACAATCTCCTTACTCGATACGTCAGCGAACCACGAACACGCCTGACGGCAATTGACGACCAACACCTCCCACCGCGACAACGGATTACCTTCGAACGCTCAACGAACCTTTACGACGAGGCTCGCCATGCCTGCCACTGAAATCACAATCTCCCGCTGGTCGATCTATGCGATGATTCTCATCTCGGCAGTCGCCGCTCAAGCAGGTCGCATCGTCAGCACGCGTTCAACCACCGGGGAGCTTCCTTTCTATAGCGCTAATGACCGTAGTCGCTGGTGCACGCTCGTCTCGCTGGTCGAATATGGCACCTATGAAATTGATGAGATCGTTTTTCGCGAGGATCCGAAAAACAAACGCCGGATTTGGTACAGCATCGATATCGTGCGTCATCGCGGCGCTGACGGCAAGCAACATTATTACAGCTCGAAACCTCCTTTTTTGACCACCCTTTACGCCGGTGTTTACTGGGGTTTCCATAAATTAACTGGACTCAAACTTAGTGAAGAACCTTTTTTTGTCGCCAGATCATTACTGCTAATCTACAACCTGATTCCGCTGATCGGCTATTGGTTCCTGCTGATCTGGTTGATCGAGCGGACAACGCTCGATCCATGGTCGCGGCTTTTCTTGGTCTTCGCTGCCGTCTGGGCCATGTACTCCAGCACTTTTGCCGCGACGCTCAATAATCACTTGCCCGGTATCATCGCAGTGATGATCTCCTTAGCCTGCTTGATTCGCATTACCGTAGATCGCGCATCACATTGGATTTGGCCGACACTCTGTGGCCTATCCGCAGCCTTCGCCATCGCTTGCGAACTCCCCGCACTAGCATGGTGGAGCATCATCCCAGTTGTCTTGCTGATATCGATGAGAAAACTTCTTCCTATCGCATTGTACACCGCTGCTAGTCTGCCAATTTTTGCCGGAATTCTCATCACCACCCAACTGGCCCACGGTGATCTCAAGCCACCCTATATGCATCGAGAAGCCGGGCCTGTCATCACAACTCTGCCACGAGACCCAGCTAGCGAAACTCCCGACACGGCGATAGAAACTCTACGTCAATCGCTTATCGAAGCGCAACAAGCCCCATCAGACAAACTAGAACTGCGCGCTGCTCGCCAGAGCAACACCTGGGAACTCTTCGACACAGAAAAACAAATCTGTTGGGCTGTCGCTGCCACTGAGGATAAATGGGAAATTCGCGAATGGAATGATTGGTACGACTATCCCAAAACGTACTGGGTACCCGAACGTAAAAGTGGCGTTGATAAAGGCGAACCTTCACACTTGGTTTATGCGTTTCACACTTTGATCGGCCATCGAGGAATTTTATCCCTCACCCCGATTTGGTTTTTCGTATTCCCAGGGGCCCTAATCGCTTGGCGAACCAAACCAGAATATCGCTACATTTACATAGCTGCGATCATCGTGTCGCTAGTTTGTATCGGCTTCTTCTTGGCTCGTCCCTTGGAAGATCGAAATTACGGCGGGGTCTGCTCAGGCTTCCGCTGGGTTTTCTGGCTGGCTCCACTCTGGATGCTCTTCTTGCCACTTGGAATCGAGCAGGTATCCAAAACACCCCTTGGTAGGTCCATTGCCCTATTCGCTTTGGGTATCTCGATCTTCTCAGCAACGTTCCCTTGGAACAATCCATGGACACAGCCTTGGACTTTCCAAATACTAGAGTACTTTGAATTCATCAAGTATTGCTAGAGACATACTTGGTGAATATGAAGTAAGAACCCGAAGAATA
>JAUMAI010000491.1:6049-18168 GCA_032116775.1 Pirellula sp.
TATAAGCTTGGTCACTTCAAGCTTGATCAATTACTCGTTCAACTCGTCACAGCTTTACTCATTGAGGATATTTGATCCGCAAAATTAAACTCGCGACTTCAGTAATCAAAGAACAGCGAGAAACTCCTCGACGTCCAGGCAGACCGACTTGGAGTTCTCGCAATCGGAAGAGAAAACAAATCCATTAACGTGAGCGAGAAGTAGCTTTTTGCGGACGACGTGTGGCTACGCGTCGTACTTCGGTATCTTCACGATAGCGAGCCGTATAATTCAATTGGCTTTCTGCACCGCTGAAACCGACCACGGAGTCATCCCAATTAAGCTCCTTGGAAATCACCTTCCCGGCATCCATATCGAATCGCAATTCACCATTGCTTAATTGCTGCATGACCTGCGACTCAACCTCAGGACCATCAAGTGGAGTTAAAGGTTGACTACGAATCGCGATCGTCGCGATTCCCGATTGCACCTTAACTAATTCATATTGCTCACGTATTTTGATCGTCTTATGAGTGCCATCCTGTAACTTCACACGAGTGTCGCGTGGCACACTCCAAGTCCCACCGATGGCCAATGCTTCCTCTGGAAAAGGTAGAATAATATCGCCCATTCCTAATTCCGGAGCATCTTTATTGTCGCTGCGACTTAGAACCTGACCACGTGAATTGACAACGACAGTTGAGATCGGCTTTCCGAGCGAAGCTGCGACCTTCTTAAAAATCGGAGGCGCCTCTTTATCCTTCTTACTATCGTATCGAACTTCTTTTTCGCTACCGTTTTGCTGGGTCATATCGACACTATCAATGCGGTACTCAAACTTCATCTCACCTTTTGCATTGACCTCAACAACCTTCCAAACCTTCTCGCTTACAGTACGTGCCGTCGAGGCCTGATCAATCCCCTTGATGCGGGTAATGGTTTTCGCTTGATGGGTAACCGTCGATCGAATCTCTTCACCACGACTAAGCTTATGACGCAACAGATACTTAGCAGCAGCCTCTGGCTTTGACTCTTCACCGACCACTAGCGGGGAAATCGATGCGAACAAGAGCGTGGCCAAGCCTAGCAGCCTTAGCCCCATCAACCATTCCACCCTGAATACGGAACTCGATTTCATCTTTGAGCCTCCTTGCTCGCGCCGAGATCATGACACACTCGGTCGCTCGTCATAACCATCTGCAAATTGCTAGCTATTCGCGAAAACTACGATCCTTGCCTCAGCGAAAACTAAAGCGTGGCGCAATGTAGCAAAGTGGGAGTGGCAGAAAAACATCAATGCGGCTGGTTTTACCTACAGTTCGGGCAAACTCCCAGCTTCCCAAAGAAGCATTTAGTGAAACTTCTCTGGCTGTCCATCCGTCGGTGGACTGGGGGCCAGCTCCGGCCGTGGAGCTCCGCTCCAGCCGAGCTTTTCTCGAAGCGTTTTGTATTCGTTGTATCCTTGCACGCTGATTAACTTGAAGGTAGCTGGGGCTTTCTCAATTCGCACCCGATCTTCGATGGTCAATTCGGCTAGTTCGCGTCCATCAACGACAACTGCAGTCGTCG
Source organism: Pirellula sp. (assembly GCA_032116775.1). Classification (GTDB taxonomy): domain Bacteria; phylum Planctomycetota; class Planctomycetia; order Pirellulales; family Pirellulaceae; genus JAFLCP01. The sequence goes on from JAUMAI010000491.1 coordinate 7,598, forward strand.
AGTTCGCTCGCCGCAACCCCAACTCAAACACGCGATCGGCAGTATCTACCACTGGTCGCATCGTCAGTGTATGAGGACTGATGGGACTGATCACCACGGCTTGCAAGTTTCGATGGAGAATAGGGCCACCCGCAGATAGGTTGTGCGCGGTCGAACCGATTGGGGTACTGAGAATTAGACCGTCGCAACCATAGGTGGTTGCCCAAACAGAATCGATATAGAGGTCTACCTGCAGCATCGTGTAGGGGCTACCCGTCCGCAGCGCTACTTCGTTGAGTCCAATCTGACCACCTAGCCGCTCGCCGTTTCGCCACACAGAACAGTCGAGCATCACATGTTCGGTTACGCCGCATGGCCCCTGAACCACTTGTGGCCATATTTGCTCAAATTTTTCGGGGTTGATATCTGCTAGAAAACCAAGGCGTCCAAGATTGACACCTAAGACAGGAAGTTGGTGATAACGCATTTGGCGAGCAGCTTGCAGAATTGAACCATCGCCGCCAAGCACGACCACTAAATCATCCTCGGGATCACGAAAGTCGTAAGAAAAGCTGAGATCGACATGCGATAACTCAGCGTGCTGTTCGATGATCGGTCGTAAACGACCAACCCATTCGTGGACTTGCGGCTTATCGGGAGCAGCCACGATCACCACGCGGGGCCGGCGCTGTTGCTCAACCCATGCCGCCTGAAAAGCGCCCGTCCCCATCATGAAACATTCCTTTTGTCGTCGATTCCTGCGAATCGCTTAAGGAGCATATTGAGTCGCGCTAGCTCTTTGCTCAAGTTCTCGACAAGCGCGGATGATGCCATTGGCATCGAGACCAAGATCTGCCATCAATTCGTCGCGTTCTCCGTGCTCGATAAAGCGATCGGGCAACGCCAAACATTTCATGATCCGAGTATCCCAGCCATGTTCGCAGGCAGCTTCTAGTACGGCGCTGCCGAAGCCTCCCATTGCGGCTCCTTCCTCGACAGTGACCAGGAAGCGGCTTTGTTGAAAACATTTACCGAGCAACTCGATATCGAGTGGTTTTGCGAATCGAGCGTTAACAACTGTCACATCTAGCCCCTCGCTAGCCATCCGATCAGCCGCTTGCATACAGGCTTCCAACATGCCACCGAAAGCTACCAAGGTTCCATCATTGCCCCAGCGCACCACTTCGGATTTACCGAGTCGAATAGGTTCGTTTGGTTTTTCTAGAATAGGCGCGTTGCATTTCGGATAGCGGATACTGACCGGCCCATCATGTTGCAACGCAAAGTCCAACATCGATTTTACTTCAGTCGCATCACCCGGCGCCATGACAACCATGTTTGGGAAAAGACGCATATAGCCGATATCAAACACACCATGATGCGTCGGGCCATCTGGCCCCGTTAAACCGGCTCGGTCCATCATGAAAACGACAGGCAGATTCTGCAAACAGACTTCTTGGAAAATCTGATCGTAAGAGCGCTGCAAAAACGTGCTGTAGATCGCGACGATAGGTCGCAATCCAGTTTTTGCATGACCTGCAGCGAAAGCGACGGCATGTGACTCACAAATCCCCACATCGAAGAATCGATCAGGGAACTCATCGCGCACAGGCTCAAGCTTGTTCCCCTGACACATCGCGGCAGTCATGACCGTTACTTGCGAATTGCTCCGCATACAATTGCGAATCGCATCACGGGCGAAGTTGGTGTAGGCAGGATGACTGCCACCACTGACTACCTTCGGCTTACCATTTTCATCTTCGAACGCAGGTGGCGTATGGAAGAAAACTGGATCAGCTGCCGCAGGTTGATAACCATGACCTTTTTCAGTCACGACATGCAACAGAATCGGACCTTTCAGATCCTTGACCAACTGCAAGTATTTCCGCAGCACACCCAGGTCATGACCATCGATAGGTCCAATGTAGCGGCAGCCCAATTCCTCAAAGAGCATCCCCCCACACAAACCTGCCTTTACGCCTTCTTTGATCTGTGCCAACATTCGTTCAGCGGGATCACCGAACAAAGGGACGCGATTGAGCATCTTGGCGACTTCAGATTTCAGGCCGGTATAGAAAGGATTGGTACGCAGTCGATCCAAATATCTTGCCACACTGCCAACTCGCGGGCAAATCGACATTTTGTTGTCATTGAGCACGACCAAAAGATCGCTGTTTAATTCACCTGCGTTATTGAGTGCCTCAAACACGATTCCTGAAGGAAACGCACCATCGCCGATCACCGCGACACTCTTGCTCGACTTGCGACCCATCAAGTCATCGCCACTCTTCAAGCCTAGAGCGGTCGAGACACTGCAGCCCGCATGACCTGTCATGAAAAGGTCATAGTCACTTTCACTCGGGTTGGGATATCCCATCAAACCACCCCGAGTTCGAATCGTCGAGAATTCATGATAACGCCCGGTGATCAGCTTATGTGGGTAGATCTGATGACCTGTATCCCAAATCAATCGATCGCTACGAAAATCATAAACGCTGTGTAAGGCCAAACAGAGTTCGACAACACCGAGGTTGGAAGCGAAATGAGCCGTTCGCGTCGCCATTAAGTTGCATAAGACATCGCGAATCTCATCTGCGAGTTTCTGCAATTGCTCCAATGACATACTGTGAAGCTGCTGGGCGGACTCGATACGCGACAACAATTCGTGCATGTGTTTCGACGCTCCTTTAGTTTTTCCGACTGAGCACGTACTGTGCCAGTTCTATCAACGGCCTGGCCGAGTCACCTAAGCCTTCCAAAGCTTGCTCGGCTTGCCGCACCAACCCCCGCGCTTTTTCCCAACTCTCTTCAATACCTAGCAGACCAGGATACGTTAGCTTACCACGAGCACTATCTTTGCCGGTTCGCTTACCCATCGCATCTGCTGTCGACTGCACATCCAACAGGTCATCAACGACCTGGAACGCCAATCCCAATCTATCGCCATATTGTTGCAACGATTCAAGTTGCGCAGTAGTCCCGCCGCCACTAATCCCGCCTAGTTCCAAAGAAACCCGGATCATGGCTCCTGTTTTGCCGCGATGAATCGCCTGCAAAGTTTCCAAATTCCCTCCCTCTTTTTCAGCCCGCAAATCCTCTGCTTGCCCCCCCACTAGAGCCTCAGGGCCCGCGGCGTAAGCCAACAATCGGATAGCCTGACCGACGCGATGGGCAGGGGTGTAGAGCTGACCATGCCGGTTGGTTATCGGCTGATTGGCTCCTAACAAGCCTTCAGCTAACACTTCAAAAGCGAGCGCCAACAGAGCATCACCCGCTAAAATTGCCGTCGCCTCATCAAATTTCACGTGACATGTCGGCCGACCTCGACGCAAATCGTCATCGTCCATCGCCGGCAAATCGTCGTGGATGAGCGAGTAGGTGTGGATCATCTCCACCGCTACTGCTCCACAAAGAGCTTGACACCTGTCACCACCTACTGCCTGTGCACCTAAGAGAACCAAGATCGGCCGCAATCTCTTACCGGGTGCGAGCAAAGAGTACCGCATCGCCTCGGCTAAGCGGGCTGGAATAGCCGGGCGACGATTCAATGCAGCTTCCAGCGCCGCATCGACTTCCTCGCGCAAGCGGACCATGAGTTGGTCTAACGATTCCATTGCCTGTTGTCCATTCACCGCTGCCAGCTACCTCATGCTACCGTTGCTCAACCGCCACTATCGAAACCGTATCCCGCCAGATCCACGCACTCTCCACTCGTTGTGCTCGACTCGCCCTTTTAGTCCAGCTGTAGGGCACTACATAAAAGCTCTGCAGAAAAGCTCCTTAGAAAAGCACGCTTGGAGAATCATTCAGACGCCGACCGACGCTTAGCTCGGGCCGACTGTTTTTCTTCCAAACTCATTTCGGTCGCGTCCATCTCTCGTAAAACGGGCTCACCATCTTCGTTGACACCACTGAGCATTTCAATCCTTAACTCCGCTTCTGCCAGGATCTTATGGCAACGCTTCAGTCGTTCAATGCCCAACTGATAGGCCTCCAGCGAGTCCTGCAGCCCCAAGTTGCCTTGCTCGAGCTTACGCACCGTTTCCTCGAGCTTCTGAAGCATTACCTCAAAAGACTCTTCCTCGTTGCGTTCTGCCCCCACCTTTTCCCGAGCCGCCTTTGCCATCGCCAATCTCCTCCCCCTAAGTTTGCCGCATTGTAGCGACTCACTCGCCCAGCGTCTCCCTTCCTCAACAAGCATCCGGCAAGTCTTTTGCACTCTTTTTTTTACCACGCTTAGCCCCCATCTCTCGTTCCGCTCCGAGCCCGTAGCAGGTTCTTGGTATGGGCCAAAATAGCCCATCCCCCATACCGCCCAAGTCGCTGACACTCAGGCCCTTAGCTGCAGCGATCTAGCAAAATAGGGTGGCGACATTTAAGATCCAAGGAAGAGGAAGTCCATGTCGACTACCGATCGCCGTTCCGAAACTCCCCTGGGTTGCCCTATCTCGCTATGAAACTCACATCCATTCCGCAGCTCTATCGCAACCTGCGTCGGGGCCAGGAAATCATGGCGATTCTCCGGCGCTACGGGCTCGCGGATTGGTTCAGCCATCTCAAAATCGACTTCGTCCGAGAGTGGTTTAAAGATGAGGAAGGGATTCCACTCTCCAACTACACGCGCGAAACACGGATCCGCATGGCCCTAATGGATCTCGGTCCAACCTTCATCAAGCTGGGGCAAGTCCTCAGCATGAGACCCGATCTGATTGGTTCCGCGCTGGCCACTGAACTGCAGCAGCTGCAAGCGAATGTGAAAAGCGATCCCTCAGCGGCCATTCGCCAAATCATCGAAACGGAGCTCGGCCAATCGCTTACGAAACTTTTCGCTGAATTCGATGATGAGCCGATCGCCTCGGCCTCTATTGGCCAAGTGCACGGCGCTCGATTGCATGATGGCACACGAGTCGTCGTCAAGGTTCAACATGCCGATATTCAAAACAAGGTGCGCGAAGATCTAGAAGTCATGGCGGGCTTGGCAACCCTAGTAGAAAGGATCCCCGAAGTAGCTCCCTGGAAACCGCGGTCGTTAGTCGACCAACTCTCCAAAAGCCTGCGACGAGAACTCGACTTTACTCGCGAACTGCGCAACTTGCAGTATTTCGAAAATGCACTTCGCAAAAACGCCACCTTCAAAATGCCACGCCCCTTCCCAGACCTCTGCTCCCCCCGAGTCTTGACAATGGAGCGTCTGGAGGGCTGTTCTGTTATCGATCTTGCCCATCAATTTGAAATTTCGCTTGAAGCACAACAAGCGTTAGCTGTCCATATCGCTGAACTATATATGGAGATGATCTTTGAGCTCGGCGTTTATCATGCCGACCCACATCCGGGCAATGTACTGGTGATCTCTGAATCGAAGCTTGGCCTGATCGATTTCGGCATGATCGGTCGCATCGATGATCGCTTGCGAAATCACATTGAAGAGATGCTCCTCGCGATCGCAACTCACGATGCAACGCTGCTGACCTCGATCATTAAACGCGTGGGTAATGCACCCATGAATTTAGACCAAAGCGCGTTATCGATCGAGGTTTCCGAATTCATTTCATTCTATGGCTCGATACCGCTGGAAAGCTTTGACCTCGGTAGTGCGTTGAACGATCTAACTGACATTCTGCATCAACATCATATTACGTTACCTCCGCCAACAGCCTTGCTGATCAAGATGCTCATCACGCTGGAAGGAACGCTGCATCAACTATCGCCACGTTTCGCGTTGCTGGAAGTTATGGAACCATTCTTCCGGAAGATGCGTTTACGGAGATTGTCACCCAAAAGAGCATTCCTAAGACTGCGTCGCGTCTACATCGAATTAGCTGACTTGCTGGAAACAGTGCCAGGTCAATTGAACTCGCTGATGCAGCTAGCTCAAGATGGCAAGTTTGATGTGCACTTAGCGCATCGTGGGCTCAATCCGTCGGTCAATCGCTTGGTGCTCGGTATGCTCACCAGCTCACTTTTTTTAGGCTCATCGCTACTGCTCGCCAACAAAGTACCGCCGGTCCTTTTTCTGCAAGAAGGCCCCTTCGGTTTAGAACGATTGTCGCTGCTCGGTTTGTTGGGTTACGTCGGTAGTATCTTGGTTGGCCTGAGACTGGTTCGAGCCATCTACAAATCAGGTCACCTCGACCGAGCTGACTCCGACACTTGATTCGTTTTCACTGGCCGCACTGCGACCGTGAGCTTGTAAGATGACCTCGATTCGGGCATTCAGTCGCTCTAATTCAGCCAGTACTTCCTCCTGACGAGCATCGATCTCTTCGACTCTTTGCCGGGCGTCGTCCTGGGACCTCTGAAACGTTACCATGCCCATTCCTTTTCTAGCTGCCAGTCATGTCGGGGAATCACGAGGTGCTTTTCCGATTTTGTCGCCTGCAGCGACACCTTTGGCATCGGCAGGTGCTTGCAAGTTGGGCCAGCCAGAGAGCTCAAAGTCCGGTCAGGCAAACTGGCTCATTTCGGCAGTTAAGAGGGACTTTACCTACGCCGAGGAGGGGCCGGTCGAAACTTTCCATCGCTAAACGTGACTTTCGGCAGCTTTTTACCGTTCAGAACCGCAAAAGTTGACTGGACGGTCGGTTCGGCTTGCGATAAACTGCGGGACTCAGCCGAAAATAAGTTGGGGCTTGGCAACGCTTTTGCTTGTTGTTCACTCCGTGGTGCTTTCAAACACCACTTTTCGGATTTCCCACGCGGGAAAACACCCCCTTTGAGTGGACTCGATCGGGTAGATTTTGCGTCTAGTGTCTTTTTTCGAACCTTTATGGGAGGAATGCATGGTCAAGTTGTTGGTCCGTGACCGGGAAACCATTCAAGAAGCTGTCCGCCGCTTTCGTAAGCTGGTGGAGCGTAGTGGTTTGAAGAAGGAAATGCGTCGTCGCGAATACTACGAAAAGCCAAGTGAAGCCCGCCGCCGTTCGCGCCTCCGCGCTGAGCGCCGTGCTTCCCGCAACCGTAGCCAAGCTAGCTAATACAATACACCATTCATCGCCGAAGCGATGGGTAGGCTGTCCATTCGAGCTAAAGTCGCTCGGAGTGACTGGTACCCAATGGTCCTGTCGCTCAAGTGATCTCACGAACTCTTTCGCCGTTGTCGCCTTGACGACTTCCCGAGAGAGGTCAATAACATAAAGACAAAGCCGATTAGTCAGTTCTTGACTGTCTATCGGTGAACTGCCCCTCCTCAGCGGATCGCGGAGGACGGGAGCAAACTGAAGCTTCACTGGTATGTGGATGAACTTCAGCGTACATTAGATTGTCTGGGTTGTGATTGAAGTTGAAGACCTCAACGGATCGATAGATCTCCGGGTCTTCAAGGTTTTTCAAACCCAAATAACGGGCGAATAGCTCAGTTGGTTAGAGCGCCACTCTTACAAAGTGGATGTCGGGGGTTCGAGTCCCTCTTCGCCCATTTACAGCACAGAGAACCGAGAAGACTCAAAGCGAACAAGAGAGAAAAAGCCCAGGTTTTCCTGGGCTTTTTTCGTTTACCCCTCTTCTGGTGAAGGGACGGTAGTGGAACGATCGAGACCGTTAGAGACATCGTTTAGGGCTAACTTTGCAGATAGTTCCGGAGTCATCTTCCCGATTACGGCGTCGAGGTCCCGATCTCCTACCGTCCGGTAATGCTCCTTAGCGATTTCTTGGGTGTGTCCGCAAATTGATGCTGCGATATGGGATCGATCCGATTATGCAAAAGCCCAAGGGAACCAGTCCCTTGCTTTGGCGAGTCGCAATTCCAAACAAGAGTTCATTCGTCATCGCAGGCGACCGCTTGGGCCGTGTGCATCGCTGGCCCTTGGATCCATAATGGCAAGGCGACTGAACAACTCCCGCCCCTATCCCCATCGCGAGCTTAGCGCCTTGGCGAGCCCCTTCTGATCTTCTATGCTCGATGCTAGGCTTTCGCAAAATCTCCATACAACCAGATTTCAAAATCAATCCCATGCGCAATCACTTACTTTTCCCAAGAACTAGCCGTTGCCTCTGTCTTGCGATTGTTCTTGTCCTTAATTACTTCCAAGCCGTCCAAGGCCAAGAATTATGGATCTACAGTCAAACGAATTTGCTGGTGCCTGACGAGGTCAAACGCATCGAAGACTTGATGCAACGAGGCAAGGCGTGTGGGTACACTCACATGATCATTGCAGATTCCAAGTTTTCGCGGTTGGGCGAGTTGGATGAACGCTATTATAAAAACGTCGAGCGTATCCAAAAGAAAGCCGCCGAGTTGCAGTTGGTACTTGTACCAACGGTTTGTTCGGTCGGATATTCCAACGATATACTTTCGCTCAATCCAAACCTTGCCGAAGCATTGCCAGTGCGCGATGCACTCTACAGTGTGCGAGCGGGCCAAGCGAATTTCAAAACCGAAGCGGATCGGTCTTTGCCAGCCTTGAGCGAACGCCGCAAATGGGGATTCATCGATGAATCGCTCAAGCTCGAAGGTGATACGCTGCGATCGATCCCTCCGCACTCAGAAAATGTTCGGATATCCAAGCTGATCAAACTCACACCGTTTCGGCATTATCACGTTTCGGTGCAGATCAAGACCCAGGATTTCGAGACTCCCGTCGAGATCAAGGTGCTTACAAAGGGAGGTCGCAATCTAAACTACACGAACTTAAGAACAGAGCCGAACCAAGACTGGCATACTCATCACATCACGTTCAATTCTTTAGAAAACGACGAAGCCAATCTTTACATAGGGGCCTGGGGGCCGACGCGCGGAACGCTATCGATCAGGCAACCGATTTTTGAAGAGTGCGGAGCAGTGAATTTAGTAAGACGAAAATCGGCTCCGATTCGAGTCGAATTGGAGTCTGAGGAGGGCAAGCGGACGCTGCTTGAGGAGGGAGTGGACTTCGAACCATGGGCAGACCCCAAACTTGGTAATGTTCCTTATGGTGGAGAATACGAGGTTTGGCATGAGGCACCATCGATCCAACTCAAGCGACAGTTGCCAGAGGGTTCGAAGTTGCGGGTGTCCTACTTTCACACGCATATCGTGTATGACGGACAAGTTTGTGGGACGGCCAGCGACGCTGAGTTCGAGGGGTTACTAGACGACCAGATCAAGCGGATGACGAAACTGTTTCCAAACTCGGATTTTATGATGTCCCACGATGAATATCGAGTCATGGGATGGACACAAGCTACAGCCAAGGGGCTTGCACCCGACGCAACCCCCGCAGAGGTTCTTACCCACAACGTTCGTCACTGTAGCGAGAAACTGTTTGGTAGGAGTCCAAGGCCATCGGTTGCCGTTTGGAGCGACATGTTCGATCCGTACCACAATGCCGTTGAGAAGTACTATTTAGTGAATGGTTCACTGAAGGGAGCGCAGGTTCCTGAATCGGTAAGGATCGTCAATTGGAATTTTGGAAAGCGAGAGGAGAGTCTTAAGCATTTTTCGGATCGGGGTCACCAGCAGATCCTAGCAGGTTATTACGATTCGGATCCCAAGCAGATCACGGCTTGGCTCGATACCGTGATGGATCGCAAGATCCCTGGAGTACAAGGAGTCATGTACACGACATGGAAGAGGAACTATTCCGATTTGGAAAAGTTCGCCGGAATCGTAAAGGCACACTCGTGGTACTCACGAAGCAGCCAATCAACCCAGAAGAAATAAACAACGCTAAACATGGTTCAGCGATTATTCCCAATCGTTGCACGATGTTTCCTTGCGAAGCTATGTTTCCTTGCGAAGCTATGTTGCCTTGCGAAGCTATGTTGCCTTGCGAAGCTATGTCGCCCTGCGAAGCCGTGGGACAAACATGGCCCAAGGAGGAACTGGACCGTCCCTAGGCTCAGCCATCGGCGGTGAAGGGCTTCCATTCGGTATCGAATACCGGGCCTGGGCATCATGCCTAAGGTCAATGCGGACTATCACGGAAACCAGCGAACGTTCCGTTTAGTATTGCGCAGCAAGCTCCAGCGGGGTAACACGAGCCTCTTAACTTAGGGCTCGCCGGCAGGAAAGTAGCTCCACTTTCTGTAAATCCAAAGTGCCCCCGCTCACAGCCGAATCCTGGATTTCCCCATGTTTTTGCCAGACATTCGGCACCCTCTTGACCCATTACTGGTTTCGGTCAGGTAATATTACAGGGCGATCAGGAGTGTCTTCTGATGGCCCTTTTTCTATAATCGCCCAAGAGTTATGAAGGGCGCTGAAGCACTGTCATTAGTAGCTGGTCGGCCCCGTCGATTCCCGCCCCTGTGTCTGTAAACAGCATAGACTCCTCTAGTAAAAACGATATCCGCCATGCGACATCTCATCGGTCCCGTTGCTGCAACTCTTTGGGTAGCACTTAGCCTCACTGCTTTTGCCCAAGACAAGAACAGTCGACTGAAGTACCAATACGAGTCGGGCGAGATCCGCATTCCTATTCCAACGGCCGATGAACCGAAGTTGGCGAACTTCGACGAGGAAAGCATTCGCGCTGCCGCCAAGTACATGGACGAGGGCGCTCTCTCTTGGACTCGTGAAAAAAAATGTATCGCCTGTCATACCACCGGCGCGTACCTCGTCGACCGTACCATGTTAACCCACCAGCTTGGTAAGCCGAATGAAGAGGTCCTCGAAG
>JAUMAI010000491.1:18178-19584 GCA_032116775.1 Pirellula sp.
CCGCATGTGGATCCGAGACGTTAACAACTATGTGGCCGAGGAAGCGGACGGCGGAAAGCTCAAGCACAAGGGTGCCTACCTGTATAAGCGAGACTTCCATCAGGACCACAGTATGCTGGTGATCCGCAAAGCCGTGGAGGCGCACATGGTGCGCGGCGTGCCCCTCGAGGAGTTTATCCGCACTATCCCGACCGATATTCCGAAAACGATAGAAGAAAACGGAATCACGTTTCACCCCCAAGTCGATCGGGCAGTCTGGCGAACCGCTGCCCTCGTCCAATGGGACAAACATGTCAACGGTAAACTCTCCGAAACAACAGACAAGTCGCTCCGCAATTTGCTGATGCAACAATCGAGCCACGGAGGATTCTACTCTCGAGGTGAAGTCGAAATCCCCTACGTTACGACCGATTTCGAATTAACCCTACATGCCGTCCGCGCGTTGGTCGATGCCCCGGGTTGGCTCGCTTCACTCACCGATCCCGAGCTGCTAGCTCGCATCGAGAAGCTCAAAGACTTCCTGCGCAACTCGAAGCCACGCAATGATTACGAACGCGTCCTGCTCATCGAACTCGCCTCGCTCATGCCGGAACTCGTAAGCCAAGAAACACTCGAGGCTTCAATCACACTTCTTTGGTCAAAACAGAAAGAGGATGGTGGCTGGAGCACACGCAATTTTTCCGACAACCAAAATTGGCGTACGCCCATGAGTGAAACCTCCTTAAGAGTGATCGAAGGCTTACCCGATGCGGCCGATCCACAAAGCGATCCTTACATGACCGGCTTGGCTGTTGTCCTGCTGAGACGCAGTGGTGTACCGACTGAAGATGAGCGGCTACGCAAAGCTGTAGTATGGCTCAAGTCCGAGCAACGCCAAAGTGGTCGGTGGTGGATGCACTCACTTTACCGTGGCAACTACCACTTCACCACTTACATCGCTACCACCAAAGCGATGCAAGCCCTTGGCATGTGCGGCGAACTCGACATAGACAGCACCAAATCATTTCAAGCCCAAGAGTAATTTCGCTGAAAATCGATTGAACTCTTGGAGTCAATGGTTGCACTTGGATGACGATAAGCAGGAGGTCGTGAAATGAGCACGATTCAATTTTGGCATCAATATCGGCTGCTTTCATTGCCGGGTTTGCTTCTTGCTTTTCGCCTCTGCACCACCAACGCATTCGCTCAAGCAGATATCGAGTTTTTCGAAAGCAAAGTACGGCCCATCCTGGTAGAACATTGCTATGAGTGCCACTCGGCAGAAAAAGGCAAAACGCATGGCAACTTGGCACTAGACACTAAGCAAGGTTGGAGCGAGGGTGGTGATTCTGGTAGCGCAATCATACCCGGCAATACAGAAGAAAGCCTACTGATCAAAGCGATCCGACACGATGACGCTTCGCTAC
>JAUMAI010000492.1:0-1191 GCA_032116775.1 Pirellula sp.
AGAGTTCCTCGATCCATCGATCGAAACCTTCGTCAGCGAGAAGCTGATTGAGCTTAGAGTAGAAAACGTGACCATCCGAAGTAGGAAGCGAATCGGCTGTGACAAAAAGTTCTTGTTGCCGACATTCTTTGCGACGTCCCAAAGCCATAAAAACATCTCCACCACCCTGCCTGCCAAACTTCGTGATAAGATAGCGCCTGTCAGGACTTTTTCAACGGGCTGCTAGGGGGCTGAAACTTAGAGTTCGTTATTATGTTAGTAAGGCGATTCGTAGGCCTTCAAATCACAATCATTTTCTGCGAAGGCCAACCTTTTGAGCATATTATTCCCTTCCGCTTCAGCCGATTTTTCTTAACGCTGGTGCATCTTTATTCTCCTCTGACCGACGACGTTGCGTTATTCTTACTCCCGAAATCTACAGAGTTAGGGCATTTTGCCTTAAACTGCTTTCCCGAATAAAAAACTTAGCCATCGATAGTCTTTAGAAAAATAATGGCGTTCACGGTTTCACCAAGGAATGGTTGAAATTGTCTACATAACATTGGCCCGATTTGCACGAAGAAGGTATACTCTTATGCAAGATATTAGCCTCCCCACTAGATCACTCATCATATATCTGGAGCGTTTCACTATGCTTCGTCATTTCCTCTTCGCCACCTTACTTGGCGTCCTATGTCAAAACGCTCCAGGACAAGACACCAGCGAACTTACCAATAGTATCGGGATGAAACTAAAATTGATTCCCAGCGGAAGCTTCGTCATGGGCTCTTCGAACAATCAACCGCGAAGAGGTGATGATGAATCGCAATTCCAGGTGACGTTGACCCAAGAGTTCTACTTAGGCGTCTTTGAGGTTACTCAAGCCGATTACGAAAAGGTGATGGGGAACAACAATAGTTTCTTTCAAAAAGAAGTCATTCGAAACGAGGACAGCAGTCGCTACCCAGTAGAACAAGTAAGCTGGGAGGAGGCCGCTGAATTCTGCAAAAAGCTCTCCGGCATGGAGGCAGAAAAGACAAACGGTCGCCTTTATCGCCTCCCCACCGAAGCTGAATGGGAATACGCATGCCGAGCTGGTAGTAAAACAGCGTATCACTTTGGTGAATCAACGGATCGTATAGCAGATTTTGCCTGGATAAGGGCGAACTCCGAGGGAACGACACATCCTGTCGGTCTCAAAAAACCAAATGC
>JAUMAI010000492.1:1201-6437 GCA_032116775.1 Pirellula sp.
GGTAATGACATTAACTCTGTGGCTTGGTATTCTTCTAATAGTGGCTCCAAGACACATACAGTCGGGGGAAAGCAAGGAAATGAATTGGGGGTTTACGACATGACGGGCAATGCTTGGGAGTGGTGCCAAGATGAGTATGGAGAATATCCTATCGGGTCAATCCAAGATCCGCAGGGCGCTAGGGAAGGTGAGTACCACGTGCTGCGAGGAGGAAGCTGGTACCATGATGCCACATTCTGCCGATCAGCGTCTCGTTTTCATGCAATACCATCGGATCGCCATAATTTTGGTTTCCGCGTTGCCATGACCGTAGTCAAAGCTAAATAGTGCCCGCTTGCCCTACGATTCCTGCGAAGTTGTGAGAAATGGCTAATTGTCCGTGACGAGAGTAGAGGCTGGCTATTCCAATAAAACACTGTGAGTTGAACGGTGCGACTAAGCTAGAGGCTTTTTGTATAACCAGCAAACATCTAGCCAAACCGGGAAGTAAGAATTCACGTCAGAGCCGCTCTAACTTACGATCTTTATCTTGATACAACCTTCAGCTTGAGCTCTTACTCGGAGAGTACCACTCTTCGCATCGCCTGCAGCTGTTAATCATGCGCCGGCACTGACGCAACGTTATTGGTTAAGTTGTTCGGTACATGAAAAACTCCAGCTATCTCAATCTCACTGGCTTTCCACGAAAAGCTCGGGGGATCACTGGCCATTCCTTCGTCAGGAAGTAAGCATAACTCCCTTCTGGGTATTCGGGAGTTTTACCGAAACGGCCATTGCACTCATCGAGGTCACCAGACCCAGCCACAAAAGTGTAATCTTGAATAAATGTGCCGTCGTATTTGCCACCCGGCTCTCCATCGCGACCGGGACGTTCACCCTCTTTTAGTCGGTAACTAGAACGCAACTGGTCGATTTCAGACTGAATGTCATTGGGATCAGAATGAGCATACAAACAATAAATTGGGAAACCATCGGCCGCCCAGCCAATCAGAGGAGAATGTTTGCCGGCCTGACCACCTAACTTTTCAAACAATACGGAAGGAATGCCATGATAGTGATAGGAACCTTGCGGCTGAACGTGGGCATAATTCTCGTCGAGCCCCAGCGGCACCGCCCCACCGAGTGCCTCATAGTTCCAACCACTTCCTCGCTTTCCCTGCCAGAATTCGGCAGTTCCTGGATCGAAAAGAACGCCGTTTATCGCAACGCCAAAAGGTAGGTTGGGTGGACCAAAACCATTGGTAAGATAAATCGATGTAACGCTGTCAGCCGGCTTAGGATCTTTCGGAAGCTCAAAATCATAATCTTGTGGGCGAATCGCATGTGGGTTGCCGCGATTGGGAAAACGTCCAACCAGATGTTGTGGAATGGCATTCGACTCAATGTGAAGATGACCATGGTCATGGGCTATTTCGGCACGATGCCTACCCGGAGGTTCTTCTGTAGCAGGTACAAGATTCAACGCTTGTTTCTCGATGGCGATATGACGTCGCCCGCCAGGTTGAGACCAAACCAGCGAACCAACACACGCGGTAATACCAAATAGAACCACCAAGCCAATTCGCCTGCTCATGAGTAACTATTCCAATTGCGACAGGAACTTAAATTGAATTCGCGATTCGTCTCTGTACAGAACTGAAGGAAAACAATTTGTACGAATAAAGTCTAAGTCTCTTAGAATTCCTTCCGACTCGCAACCAGTTTACCATCATAAGCAAAAGGATTTGTACCAACCATCTTTATTACCACCGATCGATTCGTGCAACATAACTGGCCAAAACGATGACGCGAAGAATATAGAATCCTCGCTGTTTACCGAATTTATCGAACAACACTGGGGGAGACCTTCTCAGGGCCAAGACACTTCAGTATTGACCATCACAAAATTCTTTTATCTACCTCTGCGATTAGAATATTAGCCGTGTGTCGTTGCTCCGCATGATCGATTGGCGAAAGTATCGGGCTTTCGACTAAGAAAAATGGAATAGAAGACTGGCAAGAGGAAAAGAGTCATTACGCAACTTGCAATCACTCCACTAATGACTACAGTGGCGAGCGGTCTTTGAACTTCAGCTCCAGTTCCGGTGCTGATTGCCATGGGAATGAAGCCTACACTAGCAACCAATGCAGTCATCATAACAGTGCGTAGGCATGTAACCCAGGAACTTGCAATCAGTTCAGATGCCGAAATATTAGAACTCTCTCGCGATCGCAGGTAGCTCACAACCAACATACTATTTAGAACTGAAACCCCTGAGAGCGTGATAAAACCAACTGCTGCGGAAATTGAGATCGGCATCTCTCTAAACCACAAGCCAAACACTCCTCCAGCACAGGCAAACGGAACACTTGCAAATACCAGAAGCGTATCTCTGATCGATCGATAGGTCACAAATAAAAGTGCTAGAATGAGTGCTAATGCGAGCGGTACCACGATCATTAAACGTCGTTGCGCGCGTACCATATTTTCAAACTGGCCTCCCCATTGAATTCGAAAACCATCAGGCAGACGAATCTTCTGTTGAATTTGCTGTTGTGCTTCAGCGACAAAGCTTCCAATGTCACGACCGCGGACATTACATTGAATGGCAATTCGACGTTTTCCCCACTCGCTCGAAATCAGTTTTGGACCGCGTACCTCTTCGATCGAAGCTAACAGATTAAGAGGCAATTGCTCTCCGGTAGGCGCGGCTACCATAAGATTCGAGATGATTTCCGGAGATTTACGATTAGACTCGGGAAGACGCACAACCAGAGGGAAACGAAGTTGATCTTCAACAACATCGCTCACACGCACTCCACTAACAGATTGCAACAGGTCCAAAACTGTTGTTGCAGAGATCCCATATCTCGCTAATTCGTCTTGTTTCAATTTGACCTGGAGAATGGGCTGACCCGCCACCTGTTCAACCGAAAGATCTGCGCAGCCGCGCACATTACGAAGTACCGCTTCCAATTCGCCCGACTTTTCTATCAGGCCGTTAATATCATTGCCAAAAAGCTTCAATGACAGATCGGACCTCGCTCCTGTAAGCATTTCATTGATGCGCATTTCGATCGGCTGAGTAAACCACGTTATTTGTCCCTTAAATACTTTTAAATCTTCCGATAAGGCAGCAACGATGTCGGATTGCTTCTTGAATTGAGATCGCCATTCATTGATTGGCTTTAATGTCACAAACATATCTGTCGATTCCGGACTGCCTGCATCAGTGTTTATTTCGGGCTCGCCAATTCGCGACCAAACATCTTTCACCTCGGGATATTTTTCGCGGATGTACTTTTCCATCAAGAGATTCATTTCAGCCGATTGTTGTAAGGAGGTGCCTGGCACTCGCAATACGCCGATGACGATCGCCCCCTCCGATAATTGAGGCACGAATTCAGTTCCAAGACGAGATGCGATACCAACAGCAGTAACCAAAAAAACGGCGGCAAGCCCTAATACGGGTAACTTATAATTCAGAAGCTTCGTCAACACAGGTCCGTAGAGGCTTTTAGTTGCGCGAACAAGAAAGGCCTCCTTTTCCTCTAATTTTTTCGGAAGGAACAGGCTTGCCAAAGCGGGAGTAAGCGTCAATGCAAGTAAGAGAGAACCTGTTAGCACGAGCATTACCGTAAGCGCCATCGGCCGGAACATTTTCCCCTCGACGCCCTCGAGGGTTAAAATCGGAATGTACACAATCATAATGATCAATTGACCGAATACGGTCGGTATGCGCACCTCATTAGCAGCATCTTTGATCACTTCATTTCGCGTTCGCTGATCAGTATCATCTGTTTGCCAATGGGCAAGTCGCCGAATGATGTTTTCTAACATTACAACGCTGGAGTCGACAACGATTCCGAAATCTATTGCCCCAAGACTAAGCAAGGTACCAGCTATCCCCGCTGGCCACATACCCATGAATGCAAAGAGCATGGAAAGTGGAATGGTTACCGCGGCAATTAAGCCAGCGCGTAAATTCCCTAGGAATAAATAGAGAATAACGACTACAAGCAATGCACCTTCGCAGAGATTGGTTCTTACTGTGGTAATCACCTTATCTACTAGTTCGGTGCGATCGTAGACCGTCTTCACCGAAATATGCGGTGGCAATTGCTTGATCGTGTCCTCCAGCTGCTTGCGCAATGCCGCGGTAACTGTATAGCTACTCTCGCCAATCCTCATGAATCCAAGACCAAGTACAACTTCACCTTCTCCATTAGCGGTCACCATACCACGTACGATGTCATGACCAATAGCGACCGTCGCCACATCTTTGATCGAGACAGGGACTCCGTCGCTGGACTTGATCACGATGTTCTCAATTTGCTCAGGCGTTTTAGTCCGCGCGATACCATGGAGCAGTAACATATCTCCTTGTCGATCGATGTAGCCGCCACCCACATTTAAGTTGCCACCTTGAACGGCTGCGAAAACATCCTGTAAGGTGAGCTTGAATTTAAAGAGCTTACTCGGGTCTACTAGAACCTGATATTGCTTTTCGAGACCGCCCCAGGAGTTTATTTCCGCCGCCCCTGGCACCGATTTAAGCTCGCGTCTTATTCTCCAATCCTGGGTAGTTCGCAATTCCATTAAATCGCCACCGCTCGGGCTGGTCGACTTTACATGATAGTGAAGAACCTCCCCGAGGCCCGTGGCTACAGGGCCGAGTGTTGGGCGAGGAATACCGGCTGGGAAGTCAAGCGACGATAACCTTTCTTGAATAAAATTTCGCGCTCGATAGATATCGGTACCATCTTCAAATGTTAAAGTTACCTGAGAAAGACCGAATTGGGAAATTGAGCGTACATTCGCTAAACCAGGCATGCCTCCCATTGCTTGTTCAATAGGAAAGGTGATCAGATTCTCAATTTCAGAGGCGACCAGCGCCGGGGCAACTGTATTAACTTGTACCTGAACCGGAGTCGTATCTGGGAAAGCGTCAATATTTAAATTGACCAGACTCAGGCAACCCAGCAGAGCTACGATGACTGATAGGGCGACAACCAGCCACCTATATTCTACCGCACTTGTGATTATTCTTGTGAGCATTGCAATTGGTTCAGTTTGGGATACTAGTGATCGGACGAATTCTTAGCCCCCAACCAAGGACGACTTCATCATCTCTGATTTCAGAATGAAGCTACCTTTGGTCACAATTTCTTCCCCAGCCCTGACACCCTCAAGAATTTGCACCTCTCCATTGGAGCGAACACCAGTTTTCACTATGCGAGGCTCAAACTTTGCGGG
>JAUMAI010000493.1:0-1804 GCA_032116775.1 Pirellula sp.
TCTAAATAAACCTTGCCCCAACTTTCTCCACCATCTTCGCTAATCGCCATCGCGCGTAAACCCTGGCCATGATACGATCTCATCGCTTGCATCACTCTTCCATCACTCAATTCCACTACGGCAGACTCGTTGGTTTTCTCCTGCTGGATTCCTCCTAATTGCCATGTCTTACCATGATCATCTGAGTAAATCACATGACTTCGGTAGGGATGCTGCTGAGTACTATGATCGGAGTGATTACAGGGAATCAGAAGTCTCCCTTGATACTTCCCTTGCTTGAGCTGAATTGCATTACCCGGCCCGGTAGCGTACCAGCGCCAATGCGGCATTCGCGTGGTGCTACTGATACATTTCGGTTTGTCCCAAGTGAGGCCGTCATCTTCTGATTTTGTTATGAACACATGACGCACATCCTCGCTCTTGCCCGCCATGATTTCGCCTTCGTCATCGGTCCCCTTATTCCAGGTCATCAGCAGCCAAATAACGCCAGTGGACTCGTCAACGACCGGGCAGGGATTGCCGCAGGTATTTTCAGCATCGTCCCAAACGACTTGTAATGGCCCCCAAGTGCGACCTTGATCGAGCGACCGCTTTAGCACGACATCAATCGGTCCACTATCGCCACCCGTCCGACCCTCACAAAAAGCCAGCAGCGTTCCAGCTTGGGTCTTTACGACGGCAGGAATGCGATATTTTGGATAGCCCTCCGCTCCCTCGCGATAGACCGTTATCAGCTCTCCTAACTGACTGCGACTCTGAAGCATCCCGGTCATAGTTAGCTGATGCAATCGCATCTTACTTCTCCAGGGCCGAAAGCCAATGACCACTGATGTCGCTTGGTTTAACGGTACTGCGAGAACTTGCTTATCATCGATCCGAATGTAGAAGCGGTCCTCTTTTCGCTCTAACTCAATTTCAAATGCCTTGCCTGAGGAGACCATGGGCAATCCGAGAGACCTATCTCCCAAAAGATTCCCTTCGGTAAACATTTCTCCCCGCCCACCCTCGAAACCAAATTGACTGTCGTTTATCGATATGGAAGCTGCGCTATGCCTTAAATCATCAATAGTCATTTCCGCAAGAAGTCTGAAATCTCCCGCTCCAAAATCGAAGGGGAGTTTAAGCACATTCCCCACCCCATTTCCCGCCAGAGCTCCATCGACAGAATGCCAGTCCTCACCGATCCAATTGCCATCATTCTTATCTGCATTCTTATCTGCCAGTTGCGGGACACCATTCTTAATCAAACAGACTTCCCGTTGGGCTACGGCTTGCTCTACAGCCAGCCCATTTAGCGACAACCCCCAAACGAGAACCGCAATCGCGACCAACGACCAGCACTTCATTTTGACAAGCTCCTCATTGCAAAAGACGCCGTACAAGCTGCAGCTTGTACGGCGTCCTTAGTTCTCTACTGTCCCGAGTCGCTATCTCAGGCCGACTGAGTTTTTGTGCCGCTTTCAATTCGCATAGCGTAGAAGGATCGCCACACGAAGACCTGAGCAACCACAAAGAACACCGCCGCTAAAGCGATAGTTTGAGTGAGTCCGATTTGTTCTTTCATTGAGACAGCCAACTCGACAGCCAACAACCCGAACAAAGTCGTAAATTTGATAATCGGATTCATGGCGACAGAGGAGGTGTCCTTAAAAGGATCGCCCACGGTGTCACCAACCACCGTCGCATCATGCAACTCTGTACCCTTAGCTTTCAATTCGGTCTCAACTAACTTTTTGGCGTTGTCCCACGCACCACCGGCATTAGCCATGAAGATGGCTTGATAAAGCCCGAATATTGCGATCGA
>JAUMAI010000494.1:0-6308 GCA_032116775.1 Pirellula sp.
CTGGAATGTCGCTCACACACCCGACCAGCCTTTAAATTCAGTAAGTGGAAAAGACCTTCTTGATAGCTTCGCCAAACTGGCCCGCGAACGAGGTGATTTTGACTGGCATATTGCGTTTCATCCGTACGCCACGAATTTATTCTCATCCGAAATCTGGAATGATCCGGTGGCTCGCCTATCCCCTAAAACACCCAAGATTACTTTCCATAATCTAGAGTTTCTTTGCCAATATCTGGATACACCTGAATTGCATTGGGACGGTAAGCCACGTCGTCTCATTCTTTCGGAACAAGGCTTTCATAGCCAACCAAACCCCTCAAGTGAACTCCAGCAGGCTGCCTCATATGCTTACGCCTGGGAGAAATGTAAGAGATTACCTGCGATAGACGCCTTCATCTATCATCGACATGTGGATCACGCGCATGAAGGTGGCTTGCGACTTGGGCTTTGGAAAAATGTTCCAGGTAGCATTGCGACCCCCGAAAGCACAAAACCAATCTACGATCTATTCAGAAAAGCGGGAACCGATTTATGGGAGGATGCGGCTAAGCCTTTCCTCCCTGTCACTGGCTTAAAAAGCTGGGATGATAGTACAGCAACGCCCTAAAACAAATCGCCAGGCCGGACAATAAGTAGACTCTTCGACAACTATCTCTCAATAATTCTGTTCTCGCTCTCCATGGT
Organism: Pirellula sp.; assembly: GCA_032116775.1. Classification (GTDB taxonomy): domain Bacteria; phylum Planctomycetota; class Planctomycetia; order Pirellulales; family Pirellulaceae; genus JAFLCP01. The sequence continues at coordinate 685 of JAUMAI010000494.1, forward strand.
TCGATCCATCTCATCGAGCAAGCGATTTGCTCGTGAATTTGCGAAAATCAGCAGCGGCAGGAGTGGTACTGCAATCACGACACCTATTCCTAACGTGCATCTCAAGAACGTCGCGATGGCCGGGTGCCGATGACGATCATATCGAAGAACAAGAAACAGTATAAAACAAGCAGTCAAAAAGAGGTGCCCGATCAGGATTAGCCCCAAAAGATTGACCGGCATCTTATTCAGAATCATCGCAATGGACGCAAGAATGATCGCTATGGCGACGAACGCACCAGCCACTTTTAGGAATAAAGGTCGTGCTTGCAAATACTTCTGAAACAGATCGGTATCGGACGCATCGAGCAATCCAAGGAACGGATACTTTAGTACCACATAGATCGTTAGACAAATACCTACCAAGCCAACTAATCCCAAGCCACCGAAGACCCATAACAACAACGCGACCGGTAACCTGCGAAGCGAACGCGCCGCTATAATCCCCGCAAAGGCCAATATCAAAAATGAGTATTGGGCAGCTCGAAATGTCAGTGGAAATCTGGAAAATTCCGTCATCTCAATACGCTCAATCCATAGCGTTGTCTAACCATACCAGTGCTGCGAACCCTCCTTGATGATATACCGAGTTGGCTCCACCAAGTTAATAACTCGCCAAGCTCATGAATCTTCACCCATAGTATACACGCCCCGTCACTGCAGCTACACTCATCTCCTTGTTTAATTGCTAGTTCAGCGATACCCCCTCGCATTTAAGAGCTCCACAGATGTCTGATCTGCTCGACGAAGCCTATTGTGACGCGCTCGAAGCTTTAGCCGAAGGGGAAATACTCACCGCCAAACAAATACTGAAAACGATGGCCTCTCAGGCCCCCAGGGATGCTCGCACACTGGAGATACAGGGAGACTGCGCCCAAGCCGATGGTGATCGTGAAGCTGCCATTGCTAACTACACTAAGCTATGCGACCCCATGCACTCAGCTTTCTTTCAGGGCCGAGGTCACCTCAGCCTGTCATATTTACACTCAGGCGAAGAAGCCATTGAAATCGCCATTACGCATTTACAGAAAGCGATTGAGCTATTTGACGAAGCGGAAGCAGAGTCTGATCACATCATCGCTTTGTGCCATCTCGGTGACCTTTTCTTTTCTCACTCGCGGTTTCATGATTCTTCTCAGGTTTACGAAGTCGTCATTAATCGATACGGCAATGCTGAACTTGACGAGGAAGATCTCTCCTGCGTCATTGATGCTGGGAGACAGTTAGGCGACTGCTACAGACTAATGGGACGAATTGATGAAGCAGAAGTGCATTACCAAACGGTCATTCAGATTGGAATTGAATCGGAACTACCGAACCAAGTAGCAAGTGCGCTTGATGGCATGGGAGTGCTGCAACAAATGCAAGGCTACTATGACGAAGCCCGCGAGTATCACCTCCAAGCACTCGAAATCAACACAACACTTGACGACTCCGATGGCATAAGCGTGAACTTGGGGAACCTCGCGAGACTTTCAGTGCACCTGGAAAAATGGGACGAAGCAGAGGATTACGCCAAACGAACTTTGGGAATTGCCCAAACCGAAGAGTGCCTGAAGTCGATCCGTTTTGCGAAGCTTCTACTCGCTGAAATTGAACTGGGACGAGGGAATTACGATGTGGCAGAGAAACAATTTCTTCAACTAGAAAAACTTATCAACCGCTCCGGGGAAGAAGACGATTACCTTTGCATTCGGAGCCAACTGGCATTTCTTTATCGATTGCAAAAGCGTTACCCTGAGGCCGAACGACTTCAACACGAAGTATTAGCTCTAGCGGAACGAATGCAACATGCAGATGGCATAGCTGCTTCACTCGATGAACTAGCCTATCTTCATTTCAATCAAGGAAACCTCCTTGAGGCCAAACGCTATTGGGAGAGGGCGCTCGAGCAATACCGCTCTATCAACTCAACTAAACTGGTGGCCCAAGTGGAGAATCAACTCAGAAAACTAAACTCTCCAAGCTAATAGCACATCCGACTCGAATTTCTCTGACCGCGAAATCAACCTCTCTCGAACTCAACGTGGCAGTGTTTCGAAATCGATTGAGGGGCGTTCATTAGCTGTGGAAGATCGCGCAAAATTATCTCCCGGCTTGCCTGTTTCGCTGAAGAAACCACAGTTGCGCAAAAAGAAGCTCTTCTCCTCAACGCCGCCATCAAAATCTAATCGGTGCCGATTACCACCCGTCGGATCGACGGAGAAACGTGCTGAAGTGCACTCATGCCATTCGTTGTTCGTATCGACAACCCAAACATTACCGTACCTCGCTTTCCTACCGATATGACCATAGGTAGGATTAAAACTTTCCAGGAACGAATGGAAACCTCTTAGGTTTGTATTGGTCTGGGGACGCCGAAAACTAGCGATCAATCGCCATTCATTTTCTCCCTTATCACCGAACCACGAAGTATAAATCGTGCTTCCTTTACCATCTGGCTTGACTTCGGTTAGAAACCGATAGGTCTTCCCAGCCTTCCAGGGATAGATCAAGTAACTCTGGCCGCCTGACCCTTCGTTGCCAAATTCGCCAATTCGAACTTCGGGTCCCCGTCCTAGCGATTCAATTCTCTGATCCTCAGGAATATCTTTCGGATTATCAGTCTGAAATGGACTCCACACAGAAAACAGAACCCGTCTCTCGCTTGAACTGTTCACTTGAATTCCAAAATACCCCTCACCGAAACCGTTGGCCATGTAATAGGAACCGATTGGATCTTCACCAACCGGAACTGTTATCTCGGAGTAGCCATATCGGATCGGTTTGTCTTTAGGAACCTCGTAGGAGAGATGAACCGATGGCCCCCTTCTCCCCCAGTAAAACATGTTACCTTCATTATTCTTGACAAAGTCTATTTCCAGACCTTCGAACTCAGACTGTACAACCAATGCCTGAATCTCACCGAAGCTCTTTCCTGTTCGACTTACACCTTTCAAATTAACGCGTACGTAACCAGGGCTAGTCAACGTCACTGTGCCGCAGGGAAGCGGTTGGAATTCACCTTCCTTAATGACGACTTCCGCAGAGTTTTGATTGCATTCCGCTAGCAGCTTTGCTGCACCGTCAGAGCTTCTGGCTATTAATTTCAACGAGAGCTTAGCTGCCTGATTGACGTGAAAAAAGAAAGAATAACTCTCAGCAGGCTCACTCCAAGCCAAAACTCCACCACGCCCCAATCCCCCCTTAGCAACCTCTGGCTCATTGGGGTAACAATTCCCGCCAGCGGCAATCGTCCATTCCTTAGCGTTAAGACCAACTGAGCTAAGCCAGAATGTCAACAACAGTACTGCAACGAAAAAGGGTACTTTGAGCATATATAAGTCTTCAATCATCAAAAGGCAGCAAGTCACTACGCAGAGTTAAACTGCATCACTTCATCCGGATGAATTGATGCATAAACGGAATCGTCAAACCTCAAATTTTATAACGTGACACTTCAAAATGTCAGGGCTCTCGAGCTGATTCTCAAAACTTCCACCTACTAAACAGTGAGATTCCAGCGGTTGGGTTAGCACGGCAGAGCAAAAAGATAGGCCGCAAGATACCTTCCTGACTCCTCCAATAAAAAGGCTCTTCGCCGTACGCTATAATCTACTCATCGTCGGTCAACCAACGAGCCAGCCTTTTTCCTACGACACTTTCCTTGTTCACTACTACATCAGGCTAAAGACCCATGTTCGATCTGTGGCTCAAAGGATGGCGCCGTAAGCGAATTCTGAAAACGGCTGCGCCCGAACATTGGCCAAACATATTGCATCAACGCCTTTGGTACTGGCGTTACCTAAGCTCTTCTCAGCAATCCCGCTTACTTCAATTAAGCCAAATATTTTTGCATGAAAAAGAAATAGTTGTCTCGGAGAGGATACGAAATCCAGAGCCAGCGAAATTGCTCATCGCTGCAACGGCCTCCCTCATGCTTCTCGGATTTCGAGACTTGTACTGTTTCGACAAGATCAAGTCGGTTGTTTTACAAACAGGCGCTGTAGTGTATCGTAAGCGCGCAAATATAAACGAAGTTGTTAGCCAAGAAGAACTCGCCTCAGGTGTCTATATGCAAGGTGGGCCGGTGGCTCTATCATGGGACGACGTCAGTCGACAATGCTTCTCTGACGAATATAGCCACAATGTGGTCATTCACGAGTTTGCTCATCACATCGACGATCTCAATGGCGCCATGGATGGAGAGCCTCCCTTTCCTACAGCCAGCTTAGTCAATCGCTGGAAAGCAGCTGCAGCAGCTGCCATGGAACGAGTAGAGGAACTTGAATCGATCGGCATTACCTCAGTCATTGACGCTTATGGTTTGACCAATAAACTCGAATTCTTTGCTGTCTCTTGCGAAGCGTTTTACTGTAATCCAATTGAACTTGAGAGGGAATTTCCGGAGGTTTTCGAATTACTGACGCAACTTTTTCAGCTAAATCCACAACAATGGTTCGAACGTGACTAAGAAATAGAATTGTTTTTGAACTACCCTCGGCTGTTTTATTAGAATCAAAGTGAACATCATTACTCTTTATCCCACGACGATTAACAATTAGAACTCAACAGAGAAGATCCAAGAAATAATCTCGCTAAACCTCTCATCAAGGTGCTCTTATGCTACATGCCATACCTCGGGTTGTATTTTTTCTCGGTCTATTGATCGCTTACTCACCTCTTGCCCAGGCTCAACTAGGAAACCTTTTTGGCTCAGCGCCAAAGGTTGATATTCTTTCAACCACCGACCTGAAGGCAATGTTGGATATGCAAAAGCAAAAGGAAGAAACCGCGGCATCGCAAGGTCAGGGCAAACCAAACGCTGATTTTGTGCTCGTAGATGTCCGCTCCGACGCGGAGGTAAACATTTCCGTAATACCTGGCGCTATCACCAAAGCTGAATACGAAAAGAGCAAGGACAAATACAAAGACAAACAGATTATTTGTTACTGTACTGTGGGCGGCCGCAGCACAAAGTATTCCACCGAATTAGCGAAAGAAGGACTTAAAGTGCTCAACTACAAAGGTAGTATTCTGGACTGGGTTAATTCTGAATTGCCTTTGGTAACATTGGATGGAAAGCCGACCAATCGCGTCCACATCTATGCTGATCGTTATAAAATTCCCGCGAAATATGAAGCTGTAACCGAGTAAGGCTTCTTATGACCGGCTCGCAAAACATTGTACTGTTGGGCGTTGGCCACACCAACGCCCACGTTATTCATCAATGGATTCGCAATCCGATACCAAATTATCGCCTAGTCGCCATCTCACAATATCCATCTGCGACCTATTCCGGAATGCTTCCAGGTGTTCTCAGTGGTCAGTTTCGCGCCGCGGAAATGGAAATCGATCTCTCCCGATTGCTGAATCGATCTCATGGCGAACTGATCCTTGACGATGTTCAGAAACTGGACCTCGACACTCAAACATTGCATTTCACTAAACGCTCCCCTATGCCATTTGCGATTCTTTCGATTGGTGTTGGTATTTATTTAAAAATAATAATTTATTTTTCTAATGGTTCAGGTCGAGAAATTTAAACTATTATTTCTTTGATAATTTAGACTGGTTTTATCCTTTCAATTTAAACAACCTTTTCA
>JAUMAI010000495.1:0-2828 GCA_032116775.1 Pirellula sp.
CGCTGAAAACGGATTTATTCAGATGGGACTACCTACTTCAAAGCGGACATTTCTAAATTGGGGTTTCTAACATGAGCTTGACAGGGCGTTTTATGTGAGTACAATAAATTGAATGGATATTAGCTTTGACCCTGCAAAAAGTGAACGCAACGAGCGCGAGAGAGGTATGCCGTTTTCAATGGTTGAATTGCTTGATTGGTCTGATGCACTGATTGCAAATGATGACCGCAAGGACTATGGCGAGCGGCGTTATCGGGTACTTGGCTATATTGGAGACCGGCTTCACGCGGTAGTGTTCACGCCACGTGCTGGCAAGGTGCATGTCATTAGTCTGCGCAAGGCGAACAAGAGAGAGGTGAAACAATATGAGCAAAAAGCCCAACCCTGAACGAGTCGATGACGAAAATCCGGAATGGACGGCGTTGGATTTCGGCAAGGCGCGACCGGCCAGCGAGGTGTTGCCACAGATTTTTGGCGAGCAGGCAGTCAAGGAAATGCTCAGGCCACGTGGTCGCCCACGTGTTCAGTTTCCAAAGGAACGCATCAACATTCGGCTGTCGCACGAGGTGATTGAGCATTTCAAATCGGCAGGCGAGGGCTGGCAAACTCGCATTGATACGGCACTACGGCAGTTTATAGCCGAGCACCCCAACGCCCATTGAGGTCCGTGCGCGCGTTTGAATTTGTTATCCAAAGTGAGTATTGTGATTCAACGTGACCGCTGATTCAGATTCAACGTGACCGCGATGTGGGCAACGCTGCAGCAATTAGGCATGGTTCCGTCATTTAGCCGCAAAACAAAAAATGCCTCAGCGCTGGAAGACCAGAACAACGCATCAATGGCAAGGAAATCAAGCGGTTTGGCGCAATTCTAAAAAAGCAGAGCCATCTTTTAACAACGATGCGCTGATTCACAAAAAAGCGGACATCTTTCGTAACAAACACCGCACTACAACTATCCGGCCCATTTCACTTTGTTCCAGAGCGACTTCGACCGGCTGCTCAACCAGATTGAGCCCGACAGTCAACCGGAAATCGATGAGGATTAACTCTCAATGGCTGACTCGTCAGAGCTTGCGAGAAAGAATCTAACATGGATTTTGACTTTTAACATTAATAATGTTAGACTTCATTTATATGTTAGATAAAGCCCTTCCCCAGGAAACTATCCGGTATTTGAATCAGGTCCTCGAAGGGGATGCGGTGCGCGTGGCTCGTAGCGAGACAACTGCGCAATTGCCGTATTTTCTTCAGGACAACTATGAAGTGTTGTCTGGCGAGTTGCTAGGGCAACCGATCACGCTGGCCTGTGTCAAAGGGCGTCGGCTATTGGCCGCTCAGCAATTTGCCCAACATGCCCAGCGGCTTCGTGAATTATTGCATGCGCCGGTCATCATCGCATTGCCTGAGATTGCCCCCGGTGAGCGCAAGCAACTGATTGCACACGGTGTGGCTTTTATCGTTCCGGGCAGGCAACTGTTCGCACCACAGATCGGAATGATTTTGACCGAGCGCTTTGGCGCTGAACCTCGCAGGGAGCAGGAACTTGTCAGCCCTGCTACTCAGGCGCTGTTGATTTGGTTTTTGAATCATCATCCGGTCACGAAAACTTGGCATCCGTTTGAAGAGGCCGCTGCGCTGGGCTATGCCGGTATGACGGCCACACGGGCTGTGCGCGAATTGCTGCAATTCGAGCTGTTTGAACTGGAAGTGCGAGGCCGGGCCAAGTATCTCAAGCTTCAAAGTACCCGCCGAGATCTTTGGGAAAGGGCCAAACCTCGCCTGCGCACTCCGGTCCTCAGAACCTTGTGGACCTACGATAAGCGCATTGAGCAATTGACAGGCGTGCGTTGGGCTGGGGAGAGCGCATTGGCACAGCTGACCATGCTTAATGAGCCGCGCCAGCAAGCTGTGGCCCTGACGGCCGAAGCTGAGCAGCGTGCGAAGCTGGCAGGTATTTTCTTCGAACCCCGTGAGATTGCCGACGGCATTGCTGTGCAGGTGTGGCGCTATGAGCCCGGCATGCAGGCGAAAGAAAATACAGTGGAACGTTTCTCTTTGTGGCTCAGTTTGCGGGCTAACCGTGATGATCGGCTCCAGCTGGCGCTCGATGAAATTGAGGAGAAGTTCTTGTGGTAAGAGGTCAGGCAATTTTTCAAGAATGGTTTGAGGACTTCGAGAACCAGTACGTACTGATCGGGGGAACGGCCGCTTCCATCACCATGGACGAAGCGGGTGTGCCGTTTCGGGGCACCAAGGATTTGGACATCGTTTTGCATGTAGAAGTTTTGACGCCTGCATTTGGGCAGAAATTCTGGGAATTCGTGCAAGCCGGTGGTTACCAAAAAAAAGAAGGCGATCCTGGGAAAAGGCCCTGCATGTACCGTTTCCAGAAACCGTTAGACGACGAGTTCCCGTTCATGCTGGAGTTGTTTTCACGCGTGCCCGACGGCTTGAACTTTGTCCCACCAGGTCATCTGACGCCCATTCCAATGGATGAGCAGGTCTCTAGTTTGTCGGCTATCTTGCTTGATGATGAGTATTACCATTTCGTGCTCACCGGTCGTAAAAACAAGTATGGCATGCCGACCTGGGTCGGCGAAGACCGACTGATTCCATTGAAAGCGGTGGCATGGATGGAAATGGCCGAGCGTGTCCGGCAGGGTGAAATCATAGATTCCAAAAAGATCAACAAGCATCTGGTTGACATCGTGCAGTTGGCAGCACTGCTGCAGCCGGGGAAAGTGATTGTGTTACCCGCCAAACTTCAGGCAGATTTACAGGCTTTTGCCCAGGCTGTTGTCGCATTGAATCGCCCAGAGCAGGTG
>JAUMAI010000496.1:0-10270 GCA_032116775.1 Pirellula sp.
GGCGCTACGGCTCGCACACGGACTGCCGGTAACCAACCAGACCAACCATATGCTGCTCGTCGGTCCGCCCGGAACCGGAAAGACGACCACGGCCGAAGCCCTTGGCAAGATCTATGCCGGTCTGGGCATCGTCCGTAGTCCGGAAGTCATCGAGGTGAAACGAGCCGACTTCTGCGGTGAACATATCGGCTCTTCTGGCCCGAAAACCAATGATCTGATTGATCGGTCCTTGGGGCGCATTCTCTTCTACGACGAGTTCTACAACCTCGTTGAACGCCATCATGACGGTCGCCCGGACATGATCGGGATGGAGGCGGTCAACCAGTTGTTGGTTGCCCTCGAGGTTCACCGGTTCGACTTCTGCTTCATTGGGGCCGGTTACGAGCAGGAAGTCGACGACTTCATGAAGGTCAACCCGGGCCTGGCCGGCAGGTTCAACCGCAAGCTCCGATTCGAGTCGTACAGTCCTGGCGACCTGGTGGAGATCGCAGTCCGCTACGGAGTGCCACGGGCGACCGTGTTAGACGCGGAGGCCCGGGCTGCCTTCAATGCCGCGTGTCAGGAGGTGCGGTGCTACCTCGCTCCCGACGGCACCCATGGCATCGACCTGATGCAGAACGGCCGCTTTGCCCGCAATGTCGTGGAACGGGCTGAGCGGCTGCGGGATTCGAGGGTGGCCGCTGCGCATCGGATCGACCGCGGGTCGGCAGAAATTTTCTGCAGGCCAAGAGTTTGGGGAAGTCGAATCCGTGAAGGCCGTCAGCCCGATCTACCTTCCTGTCGATGGTGAAATCACCGCCGTCAATACGCCATTAGCCGATCAATTAAGTATCCTGAACGAAGACCCTTATAACAAAGGCTGGATGGTTAAGATCAAAATTACAGACCCATCACAGGTCAATGCCCTGATGACCTATGACGCCTACCAAAAGCAATGCGCTGGCGATCACTAACAGCGACGCGATTGGGGCATGATGAATCGTAAGGCTTGAACCTCACTTACCGACTATCACATTTTGATCGTTGGCCAGAGAGAACAGAGCTCAATGACTCAATAGACTTTTAACAACAGCATCATTGGCCTGACTCTAGACACACAGACAGGCCAATGGTGGCTTGATAGGTGAGAACTAAAGCGAGATCCAACCGAAGAGGATACGAGTAACAAAATATTGGCTTGCAGGCTGGCGTGAGCATGACCCGTTAGCCTGAACCATTTTGACGAAAAATCCATGAGCAGTTTTCAATACGATCCGGAGTGCATAAGTCCTACAATTTGAAAATTTAGATCGGCAGGATGAACATTGCCTGCCGGGCTACTGATACGTGTGAATCCCTTCAAATCGTTGCGGTTTACTCAATAGTCGAGCGAACCGGCCCAATTGTTGTTCTTTTACAATTTAAGCGAAGTATTATGGCTTACCTGTTCAACACAGATGAGGACCGTAGGGCGATGCTGCAGGCAATCGGTGCCAACAGTGTTGCCGAGTTGTTTGAAACCATCCCACAAGAATTGCGACTGCAGCGTCCCTTAGCAATTCCTCCGGCGATGTCGGAGATCGAATTAACTCTCCACGCTAAGGCCTTAGCTCGTAAGAATCTCGGAGCGGAGTCAGCCGCCTGCTTCATGGGAGGTGGAGCCTATGATCACTTTATCCCCGCTGTTGTCGACAACTTAGCATCGCGCGGAGAATTCTATACTTCGTACACCCCCTATCAGCCGGAGGTAAGCCAAGGCAATTTGCAGGTGATGTTTGAATACGAAACACTCATCTGCCAACTAACGGGCATGGATGTATCGAACGCGAGTCTCTATGACGGTGCTTCAGCGACCGTTGAGGCTGCGTTGATGTGCTTGGCTAATAGTGATGGCCGCAAGAAAGTCGTGGTCCCTGAGAGCTTGCATCCCGAGTACCGCGAGTGCTTGCGTACTTATTTTCAGTGGATCAACGCTGAACTAGTCGTAGTATCGACTCCCGACGGCAGCCTAGATCTGCAAGCCTGGAAGAGTTCGCTGGATAGTAACACTGCCTGTGTCATTCTTCCACAACCCAACTTCTTCGGCATCGTTGAAGACCTAAAACCATTTGCGGAAGCTGCCAAAGAAATCGGCGCTTCGGTCGTTGCGTGTGTTGACGCCATCAGCCTAGGAATTTTGACGAAGCCCTCGACTTGGCATGCGGATGTAGTCGTAGCCGAAGGGCAGTCTCTCGGTAATCCGCTGCAATACGGCGGTCCTTATCTCGGCATTCTCGCCTGTCGCGAAGCGTTCGTTCGTCGCCTTCCAGGCCGTATTGCAGGCCAAACTATCGATCGCTCCGGCAAGCGTTGCTGGGTACTTACTTTACAAACTCGTGAGCAACATATTCGCCGCGAGAAAGCGACCAGTAACATATGCACCAACCAAGGTCTCTTTGCTCTAAGAGCAGCCATTTATCTATCGCTGCTTGGGCCGCAAGGCTTAAAAGAGACTGCCGTTCAATGCAGCCAAAAAGCACATTACTTTCGCCAGAAAATCGCAGCCTCAACGCGCTATCAAGTCCGGTTCGCTGGTGCAACTTGGTGCGAGTTCGTAATTCGCGATCAAGCAGATGATGTTTCTGGAACGCTGGAATACCTTACAAGCCAAGGCATCCTTGGAGGAATCCCGCTGGGTACTTGGTATCCGAATTTGTCAGACTGTTTCCTTGTTGCTGTCACTGAAAAACGAACTCGCAGCGAAATTGATACCTATATCGCTGCCTTAGCCAAACTATCTGCTGGAGCAACTGTCAGCCATGCGTAACACAAAATCAACTCAGTTATTGTTTGAACTAAGCCGCTCTGGTCGACGTGCGCACTTACTTCCTCCTTGCGATGTTCCAATCGTCGAACTAAGCAGCATACTTCCAACCAGTACGCTCACCGAAGAGCCACCTGCTTTACCAGAATTGGCTGAAGGGGATGTCATTCGACACTTTACCAATTTATCGACGCTCAATATGTCGGTAGACACCCACTTCTACCCTCTCGGATCTTGTACGATGAAGTACAACCCCAAACGTAACGAGCGTCTCGCTTCGTTACCTGGTTTGGTGGATGTGCATCCCTATCAGTCGGAGTCAACCATTCAAGGGCTTCTGGAAATTCTATGGAATGTCCAGAATTATTTTGCCGAAATCTCTGGGCTGCCTGCGGTATCGCTTCAGCCAGCTGCAGGTGCTCACGGCGAATTGACCGCACTGATGGTGGCGGCTGCCTACTTCCGCAAACTTGGCCAGCATCGTCCAGTCGTCCTCACGCCCGATAGCTCGCACGGCACTAATCCTGCGAGCGCGAAAATGGCAGGCTTCGAAACGATCACCGTCAAGAGTGGCTCGAATGGCTTGGTTGATCTAGATGACCTTCGCAGCAAAGTGAACGACAAGACGGCGGTCTTCATGATCACCAACCCAAATACCTTGGGGCTATTCGATACTCAGATCAAACAGATTGCCGAACTAGTTCATTCTCATGGCGGTTTGATTTATTTGGACGGCGCCAACATGAACGCCATTCTCGGTATCGCGCGTCCAGGTGATTTCGGTGCGGATATGATGCACTACAATCCGCATAAAACCTTCAGCGGCCCACACGGTGGTGGCGGCCCTGGGGCTGGCCCCATTTGCGTGCGAGATTTCCTGGGCCCCTTCCTCCCTGCTCCAACCGTCGATCGCATCCCCACCGACGATTCTTCAGGCGATCTTTATCGACTCAACTACGATAGCACAGATACGATAGGCCGCGTTCGTAGTTTCTTTGGCAATGTGGGCGTGTTGCTGCGAGCTTATTTCTACATTCGCACTTTAGGGGGCGAGGGGCTCAAAGAAGCGAGCGAAAATGCGGTACTCAATGCGAATTACTTGCTAAGCCGAATTCGGCATATTCTTCCGGTGCCTCACGGCAATCGTTGTATGCATGAATTCGTGGCTAGCGCCGCCCAACTCAAAAAAGAGAAGGGCATCACAGCGATGGATCTGGCCAAACGTCTATTAGATTACGGCTTTCACGCTCCGACGGTATACTTCCCATTAACCGTACCGGAAGCGGTAATGGTGGAACCTACAGAGACCGAAAGCAAAGAAACTCTCGATGCCTTCGTCGAAACGTTATTCCGTATCACGGGCGAATCCCCAGATCTACTTCACGAAGCTCCTCACTCAACGCGCATCAGTCGGCCTGATGAGGTGACTGCAGCGCGAAAACCGGTTATGAAATGGACGGCATCTTAATACTCGATCAACCGCGCAGCGGCGCTGAAAACATGGCGATTGACGATGCCATGTTGCAGTGGTGCGATGAGCACCAAGCCGCCGCGCTCCGAGTTTACCTTTGGGCCAAGCCAACGTTATCCCTCGGTTATTTCCAACCTTGGGAAGAATTGCTGGGGTACGCCCAAGCTTTTCAAAACTCGGAGACCCAGGAGGCGGTTTCCGTTGCGGCCCATCAAGATTCAACCAAACTCGATCTGCCACTAAACCTCTTCCACGGTAGCCTAGATATCGTTCGGCGTAGAACGGGTGGTGGAGCCATCATTCACGACCACGACTGGACCTATTCGCTGGTGTTGCCTTGGGACCAACGGAAACTAGGTCCGACCAAAAACCTCTACCATTGGGTTCATACGGGGCTGGTTGAGTGGCTCAAGAAGCTTGGATTTCAGGCCACGCTCCAAGCTGACTCAGAGCCCGCCTCGAAATCCGCCGAATTCCTTTGTTTTTTGCGGAGAACCGAGGGTGATATTTTAGTGGGAAACGACAAGGTCATCGGTAGTGCACAGCGACGAGGGAAACAATCCATTTTGCAGCATGGAAGCGTATTATTGAAACGGAGTTCCTTCGCACCCATTTTGGCTGGCCTGAAGGACATCCCAGCCACAACCACCCTCACCACCACTACCCAACCAGACGCACTCTTTAATGCTACTTCTTTTGGAGACAGCATCCGATCGTCTCTCGCGACTGATTTTGGCATTAATTGGCGGGAAGCAGATCAGGTGTTGGGGTTTAATGGTACAGAGGTTGAACAAGGTCGACGGCTTCATCAATCACCACAATGGTTTCAGCGTGTCTAAACTAAAATTAAAGTACACTGCGCGGTTTCACTGTTTCGAAGCGTGGAACGAGCGGTTACCATAAAAGAAGATCGTGAAGATCTGGTTAATGAATTTCTAGAACTAGCGACGCTGAAGATTTTCTTGTTGTAGAGGTGCTGAAGACTAAGATACTCTGACAAGCAGGTATAAGTTCGTCACCCTCGTTATCCTCTCATGTTTTAAGGATGTCGCTCACCCTCGGTCCCTCCTAGTTTAAGTGTCGAAGGACAATAGGTATGCAGGTTAAGCTCAAGGTTCTTGCAGGCAGTAGCGAAGGTAAAGAGATTGCAGTCAACACCGATAAGTTCTTGATCGGTCGTGCTGACGAATGCCAGCTCAGGCCCAAGAGCGAGTCTGTTAGCCGCCGGCATTGTGCAATTGTCCAAAAAGATGGACGCGTTTTGCTAATCGATTTGAAAAGCCGGAATGGAACCTTCGTTAACGAGAAACAACTTTCGTCGGACAAAGCGAAGATCCTTAAAGATGGTGATCTTCTGCGTGTTGGAAAGCTAGAATTTCAGATCTCCATTGAAGTCGGTTTGGGTGGGGCGAAAAAACCAGAGGTTAAAGATGTGAAGGATGCAGCGGAACGAGCTGCTCAAGCTTCCTCTGGTGACAGCAAGTTCGAACAAATCGACATCAGCCAGTGGCTTGAAGAGGCCGACACGATTCAGCGCAGCAAATCGGAACCTGAAACACGACAATTCGTACTCGATGAAACGACCAAGATTCACACTGAAATAGACAGCACCGATACCGCCAGCGAGCTTCAGCCCGATAGTAAAGAGATCGATCCGGCAGCAGCGAAAGCAAAACGGGTAGAAAAGAAACCACCTCAGAAATTGCCCAAGAGCAATGCCCCGACGTCAGGCACATCTCGAGATGCTGCTAGCGAAACCCTGAAGAAGTTTTTTGGTGGCCGTTAACCAATGGCCAGTAACTTCTTTGAGAGCGGAGGTTTGTATCGAAACTTGGCGTTCAGCCCAGTTGGAGAAGCTAGTTTTTTTTCCGCGAAATCTAACAAATCCCGAATATTTTCGACACTTTCCAGGGTAGTAAGTCAAGATCGGCAAAAGCTTGACGAACTACCCACGTCGTTTCCAGATACCAACGACTGGGAGAGTCCTCTTGAATAAAGTTCCTCTAGAACTGATCCAACAGTGCCTCAAAGGCGACCATGCCGCCATGGTGGAACTGGTTCAGTTTTTTCATCCGCTGGTGTTTTCGGTCTGCTACAAGATGCTAGGCCATCGGCATGATGCTGAGGATGCTGTTCAAGAAACTTTCGCTCGAGTCTTTCGCCATCTCAATCACTGGGATCAGTCGCGTCCGTTCGAGCCATGGCTTTTGACGATTGCAGGCAATCGATGCCGAACCATGCTCGCTCGTCGCAAACGCATCCCAAATACGGATGAACAAGGCTTTGTTACGACACAGGTGGCGGCGCAGCAGGACAATTCGCAACAACTCCGAGAAGAATTAGAACTAGCGTTAATCACCCTAAGACCAGAATATCGAGAAGCGTTTTTGTTGTTTCATCGAGACCAACTTTGTTACCAGGATATCGCGGATAGGCTGGGGTGCCCCTTAGGCACGGTGAAAACTTGGGTTCATCGTGCCCGTGTACAAATCATTCGTGAACTGCAAAGTCGCGAAGCTTTGGAGACACATCGTCATGCAGTGCTCTGATTTCGAAAATATTTGGCAGCAACGACTCGATGCTGGCGAAGATCCGCGAATGGATGAGCATTTGATTGCGCATTCTCTTTGTTGCGAAGACTGCAGCCTGCTTCTTGAGGGCACGGACCATTTACTTGCCTTTGAGAGCATGCCGCTTGATCAGCCGATGCCTCCGGTCATCAAAGCAAACCTTGTACAACCTGCCTTTAAGGCAAGCTTGCCCAACGTGACGAGCCGTTCGTCACATATTCCATCGATGGCAGCAGCCTTGGTTGTCCTAGTTGCCTTAGGGCTGTGGGGACGGGTTTGGCTGGGAACACTTAACTTGAGCAACAATGTCGCGATGGCGAAGATTGTCGCCGAACCCTCGCTGGTTGGCGCCAACTCTCCCCGCAACGTGGCCGAAATGCCTGCTGAAGTTGGACCACTTGTCCCCTCACCCCTCCAAATCGCTTTAAAGGCGCAAGAAACTCGTTATCTGCTGCCCCCTGAGACGCAATTTCAACAGTGGGGCAATCAGTGGCTTGATTTCCCGACGAATTCGCAAGGTTTATTGGTTCGCGGCCTGGAACCGCTCACCACTTCTTGGGAGCTAGCGATTGAGGTTCTGCGCAATTCGATCCCTCTAAATTGGACTGCCCCGGGAAACGAGGGCTATACTATTTGGTTGTCTCCTCTGCAATTCGCTCAGCCCGACACCAAATAGCCTACGGATGTTCAGGTCCATGAAACCGAACCGCCAGCCCACCCCCAAGTGGCTGCAAATTGCTGCGTTGCTTTTTCTTTGTGCCGCCCCAACGACCGCTTTGGCTCAGCAACAATTCTTGGTGACCATGCAAAGCGGCATGCAAATTGGCCCTGGCATGATCACAGAAATCCCCAGTATCGATGGGGGAGCTTTCAAGCAGCAACGCAGTGGCGATGGACTCAGCAAACCGATTCTGCTGATCGATGACAACTTGCGTCTGACCTACATTTCCAAAGGCCAAGTCCTAGCCTCCAATCCGTTTGAAACACGACCGGAAAAAATAGAAATCGAACAGATCGTAGCTCCCGATCGCGCCGACCGTCTCGTAAGCATTGGTCGCCCTATCGCCGTAACACCATTCAACTCTTACGGTCGTCGAGTGATTACACTTCCAACGCCTAATGGGCCGCGAGAAATTTTTCAGGGAATTACCGAAATCGGGCCTCTCTACTTGCGCGTACAAGGCCTAAGAACGGAAACATCGACAGCGTGGGACATGCGCATGTCGACCAAGTCACTGACCCAAGCTGAGCTCGACAACATCCTGCGAACACAACTCGACTTGAGCAAGCCGCAGTCTTGGTTCAGCATGGTTCGACTCTACTCACAAGCTGAGCGATTTCGCGAAGCTCGCGATACATTGGCAGAAGCGATCGTCCGACTCTCCGAAACCAATCCAAGCGAAGTCGAAGCGATGAAGGCTGAATTAAAACGTCTCGATCAACAGTTTGCTGGTCAGATGTTTCGAGAAGTCGAATTGCGACTCGATGCTGGCCAACCGCAATTAGCCGGTAGTATTCTGCAAAGCTTTCCTCTCGA
The DNA here is from genome assembly GCA_032116775.1 of Pirellula sp. Taxonomy (GTDB): domain Bacteria; phylum Planctomycetota; class Planctomycetia; order Pirellulales; family Pirellulaceae; genus JAFLCP01. Next base: position 8,361 of record JAUMAI010000496.1, read on the forward strand.
CCAACTCGCTTTGGAAACTCAATTAAAGGCTCAAGATCGCATCGCGGACTTACAACGACGGACGACCCAAACCAAGGAACTGGTGGCAGCTTTAAATGATCTCAGCAAAGAGTTGGGTGAGAATCAACAGGCTGCTGCATTAGCTGCGACCATCGACGAAATCGCCAAGAATCTTTCCTTAAATACGATCGATAGACTGGCTGACTTCGCGCGCCTCAAAGATGACAAAACTCTAGCTGTCGATCAACGCATTGCCTTAGCCCTAGGTGGCTGGTTCTTGGGTCCAGGCTCCGGTGTCGACAATTTCGCGGTAGCAATTTCGCTAATGGAAACGCGAAATTTGATCGCGGATTACTTGCGATCTACCGATGAAAACCAGCGCCAAGGCATACTCACTAAACTAAAAAGTCTTGAAAGTGGCAACGCTAAGTATGTGTCGTCTATCCTAGCCTTAATGGCACCACCGCTGGAACTTCCTCCTAAGCTAGAAGACGACCCAGCTGGTATGTATCGGGTTGAGATTCAGGAGAGCTCCGACCGTGCGATTCGTTACGTTATACAGCTTCCTCCCGAATATGATCCACTGCGAAAATATCCTTGCGTTGTCGCACTTCACTCGCCAGGTATCACACCTGAAACGATGATCGACTGGTGGGCCGGTCCGTATTCCGAAGCGATCCAAGGTCGCGGAGGTGCAGCCAGCCGCTACGGCTACATCGTCATCGCTCCCGAATGGACCAATGAGGATCAGTTGGAATATCAGTACACCGAACAGGAACATCATTTAGTCCTACGCTCGTTGCGAGATGCGTTACGCCGGCTATCGATCAATACAGATCGAATCTTTCTTTCAGGACACGCTATGGGTGGAAGTGCTGCATGGGACATTGCAGTTTCCCATCCCGACCTCTGGGCCGGTGTTATTTCGATCGCTGGCCACAGCGGGAAATACTTACAGCGGTACCGAGAAAACGCCAAAGCGGTACCAATGTATTTCGTATTTGGCGAACTGGACGGAACTCCCTTTACCGTTTCTGGTACGGAACTGAATGAATATGTCAGCAGCTTGCAATACGATTCGATGGTAGTCAGCTACCGAGGACGTGGAGCTGGTCATTTCCAAGAAGAAATTGACCGGATCATTCAATGGATGAATCTCAGCAGCCACTCCAGAAAACCATTTCCACAAAACATCTCGGTGGCAGGTAATCGTGTTGGCGATAAATTTTTCTGGTGGCTAGAAGCGGCCCAATTGAACCCAGGAGTGACTCAACATCCGCTGTTGTACGAAAGAAACAATGCCAATCAGGGTAAGATCGAAGGGAACATCCTTGATCCAGCCGCGAATGGAGTACGAGTGATCAAAATGCCCGCCAAGAAATATAGCGTCTGGCTACATCCTGATATGGTCGACTTCAATCGACCAGTACGAATCGACTTCGAAGGAGATACGCGTCGCCTAGAAATTACACCTGATATCGGCGTGATGCTCGAAGATGCTCGCACTCGCGGAGAACGACTTCGTCCCTACTGGGCACGCGTCGATAACTAGCGACTTGGTCCTCTACCAACTCACTCGTCCGAACCCCTGCACTCCATCATCGCGCTCTCGCGATTGCCCCGTAGCCGATAGGCTAGGCCTGCTACCGCAAGAGTCCATGACTCAGCTGTACCCAATCACCAAATCAATCGGGACTGACACCAGCACTCGGCTCGCAAGACCCAGCACATCTGGATGAGCGTTGACTCTAACTTGCCCAGACCTAGCCTGCCGGCAACGGGTTAAACGAGATTATCTCACTACCGCGATCGTCCATGACTCTGTAGTACCCGATCACCGCACCAAGCGGGACTGATACCAGCAGACGAGGCGCAAGACCCAGCACATCTGGATGAGCGTTGACTCTAAC
>JAUMAI010000497.1:0-1588 GCA_032116775.1 Pirellula sp.
ATTTAGGTCCACTGAAGAGTTTCCTGAACGTGAACTCATTGCTCCCGCACTTGGCGAACATAACGCGAGCGTGCTGCAAGGGCTGCTCGGCTTCACTGCCGAACAAATCTCGGACCTTAAAACTCGTGGGATTCTTGACGACAAGCCACACTGAGTCTTTGCTCACTATTTTGCGGTAGTCCCGTCCAAGGAGTACGGTTGCGGCAACACCAGCAGACGCGAGGGACACAATGGCGACAGAGCTACGGCAAAGCAACCAGCTGATTTCTAGCAAGAACCGACTCAAGTTCGGGGTGTTCGGTGTGAATGTCAGCGGCGGATGTTCGATGACCGATTTGCCCGAAGTGCTTCAAATTGAATGGGCCGAATCAGTGCGAGTGGCACAGGCGGCAGAGGCCGCAGGAATTGAAGCAATCATTCCAGTGGCTCGATGGAAGGGCATGGGCGGGAAGATCAATTTCAATCACCGCAATTTTGAAAGCTTCACTTGGGCTGCGGGTCTGGCCGCTGTCACCTCGAAAATAACCATCTTTGCGACAGTCCATGTGCCTACCGTGCACCCTGTTCGGGCCACAAAAGAAGTCGCGACAATTGACCACATTTCAGGTGGTCGCTTTGCGCTCAACCTTGTTGCCGGCTGGAACGAGGACGAAATGCAGATGTTCGGAATCTCTCAACTTCCCCATGACGAGCGATATGAGTTTGCCGACGAGTGGTTGTCTATGTGCAAAGAGTTGTGGACGAAACCAGGTCAATTTGATTGGCAGGGAAAGTACTTCAGTTCGCCTGGTGTGTACTCGGAACCAAAACCGATTCAAACACCAAACCCCGTGCTGATGAGTGCTGGCAACAGTGAACGTGGCCAACACTTTGCCGCTAAGCACACAGATCTCAACTTCGTTGTTGGAGGGGACATCGAAAGCATCGGCACGATTGCCCGTAACGTCAAGAAGCTTGCCAAGGAAACCTACGGGCGTGACATTCAAGTTTTTGGTCAGGCGTATATCGTCTGCCGAGACACCGAAGACGAGGCCATCGCCTATCGAGATCGATACGTCAACGAACTCGGGGACTGGGAAGGAGTGGAAAATCTGCTCAACGTTCTCGTTCCCAACTCGCAAAGTGCGCTCGGTGACGGCTGGCGCTCGATGGCTTCCAATCTGATTGCCGGATACGGAGCAGTGCCGCTCGTGGGCACCCCCGACCAGGTCGTCGCAGGTATGGATGCGTTTGCCGAAGCAGGTTTGGATGGAATCTCGCTCAGCTGGGTGGATTACCACTCCGGTCTCCAGCAATACAGCGACGTCCTTCGTCCTCTGTTGATTAAAAAGGGGCTGCGCAGCTCCTGATCCAGGCTCGCAGTGCTACGCGGGTGGATGCGGCAAAAGCCCGATCAGCGTGTGCGAAAACGCACCATCGACTTCAATTATCTGACCAGAAACGTATTCGGCATCGTCGGACAACAGAAATGACACGACGGTCCCGATATTCTCAGGCCGCCCGATTTTCTTGAGTGGAATCATCGCCCGGCGTTTTTCAAATGTCTCGGGCACGGAATACACGGCTTCTGCCATTGCGGTTCTAATCA
>JAUMAI010000498.1:0-2510 GCA_032116775.1 Pirellula sp.
TTTTACTCCGCACATATGGCCATTTAAGAGCGAACCTAGCGTGGCACCTTAATCGACGGTATCCAGTATGCGATGCTGGCGAAGAAAACTCGTGGTAACACCGTCAATCTAACCCTCAACATTCGATATGGTGATGAGAAGTCACTGCGCGGCTTGGTAACAGCTTGTGAAATGCTACCTGATCTGATGCTGCGAGGTACGAAAGATTTGGACTACCAAGCTCTGCAAGATAAACTCGACGAATTGCGAACCCAGATTCGAGCCTCTGGCAGTACGGGACTGCTCACCCTTTCACTGCAGACCAAGCGACAGTACTTGGAACAACTGATACCGCTTCTCGGCGACATTTTGCGCAAACCACGCTTAGACGCAGATGAATTCGAAGTTTTGCGCCGTCAGTACGTTACGTCTGCCGAAAGTCAGCTATCTGAGCCTCAAGCCTTAGCTCCAACAGCCTTGGTTCGAGCACTCAACAAGTACGACCAAGATGATGTTCGGTACAACCCTACCATTGAAGAAGAGATTGAGCGTTACAAGAAGATCTCGGTCGAAGAAGTCCGCAAACTGCAAAGCCAATACTTAAGTTCCCAAGCAGGGGAAGTAGTGCTGGTTGGCGACTTCGATACCGCTGCAGTCAAAGAGCAATTAACCAAAGCTCTCTTCAAATGGAAATCGGAGATTCCTTATAGCCGCGTAGCTTCCACTGCGGATACCACAGTCGCGGGCGCAGCGATCGAAATCCAGACGCCTGACAAAGCGAATGCTGTCTACTACGCTGGTGAACAGTTTTCGATGACCGATTCCGATCCTGATTATCCAGCCTTGGTAGTTGGTAACTTTGTGTTTGGTTCCGGCGCATTGGCATCTCGCCTTGGTGATCGTGTTCGTCAAAAGGAAGGTTTATCTTATGGTGTGAGCTCGGGCTTTAATGCACACCCCATTGACCCACGCGCGACCTTAACGCTAGTTGCGATCGCCAACCCTACCAATCGCGATAAACTCGTCGAAGTCATCGCAGAAGAGTTTGATCTGTTACTTCAAAAGGGTATTACCGAGGAAGAACTGGCCCGTGCCAAGCAAGGTATTCTGCAAAGCAATGCAGTCAGCAGAACCAATGATGGTGCAATCGCAGGTCAATTGGCGAGCACTATTTTTGCAAAGCGTACGATGGAGTATCAGGCCAATCTTGAAAAAACCATCAGTGAATTGACGGTTGAAAAAGTCAATACTGTCCTCAAGAAGTATTGGGACCGGAAACGCATGGTGATCGTAACGGCCGGTGATTTCCCCAAGAAGGAATAATTCGGCACACCCTAAACTCCCTAGACTGATTGCTCTGGGGCGTTCTTCACACTAGCCGGACTGCCACGGAATTCTTTCAAAGAATCCTTGCAGCTCCGGCTCTTTTTTTTGCTATAATCCCCACTCGAGGGAAGCCTTATTTCCGCCCCCACCAGCCCACCTAAATTAGAACTGAATCTACTCTTCTAGGATTTTGACGGCATGTTTTCTCGTGCTCACCTTCTCGGTCTTAAGAAAATATCGGCCACTTTTTTCTTGGCCGCATTTTTTTTACATCTGCCCATAAATGGTCAGGATGAAATTGAAATATACGATAACGAGCCCTCGACAACGCCGCGCATGACACCTGAGGAAGCGGTGCGGAATTGGCGATTACCTGAAGGCTTCTCGGTTTCCTTGTATGCCGCTGAACCCGATGTGCAACAACCGATTTCGATGTGCTGGGATGCACAAGGACGCATGTGGGTAGTAGAGAACTATACCTATGCAGATGCGCAAACCAACTTTGATAATCGCCTTAACGATCGAGTACTCGTCTTTACCGACACAAACGGCGATGGACGATTTGACGAGCGAAAAGTTTTCTGGAATCAAGGGAAACGTGTCACCAGTATAGAAATCGGTCATGGTGGTGTCTGGTTACTAGCAGCCCCCAATCTGTTATTCATACCCGACAAGAATGCTGATGCCCAAGCCGATGGTGAACCGACTATCGTTTTAGATGGATTCGATGCCGATCGTGTTCGTCACAACCTTGTCAATGGCTTGCGATGGGGCCCTGATGGTTGGCTATATGGTCGTCATGGAATTCTAGCGACAAGCTTCGTTGGCAAACCGGGTAGCGAATTGTCGGAACGCGTTGCTCTAAACTGCGGTGTCTGGCGTTACCATCCGAACCACCAGAAATTCGAGGTCTACACCCATGGCACGACGAATCCTTGGGGCATGGACTGGAATGACAACGGGGAATTATTCTTTATCAATACGGTTATCGGTCATCTCTGGCATGCTATTCCTGGTGCCCATGTGGAGCGAATGTACGGTGAGGATTTAAATCCTTATGTATTTGGACTGATTCCACAAACGGCAGATCATGTGCATTGGGATGCTGCTAATGAAAAATGGATGGATATCCGCAAGATAGGAGTCAGCGATCAGACAGACAAAGCGGGATGTGGCCATGCACACTGCGGATTAATGTTTTACCT
>JAUMAI010000498.1:2520-4911 GCA_032116775.1 Pirellula sp.
TACCTGGGTGACAACTGGCCTCAGCAATACCGCGACGAACTCTTTACCCTGAATTTACATGGACGAAGAATTAATCAGGATCATATTGAACGAGATGGCGCTGCGTTCACTGGGAAACATCGTCCCGACTTTGCGTTTTCACCTGACCCTTGGTTCCGCGCAATCGACTTAACTTATGGACCAGATGGCGCGGTATATATTTTAGACTGGTCCGATGCCGGCGAGTGCCATGAGAACGATGGAGTCCATCGGCATAGCGGACGAATTTTCAGAATTGCCTATAACCAGGACAAACCACAGACGGCACGCTCGATTGATCTCACTAAACTTAGCAATCAGCAATTGATCAATCTGTTTAGCCACTCCAATGAATGGTATGTACGTCAGGCAAGACAACTGCTCGCCGACCGGCACTCAGCTGGTGTCGATGTTTCGGACGTAAAGTTAGCGCTGACTAAATCGCTTGACGATACGCAAACCACACATCTGCGACTGAGGGCATTGTGGGGTTTAAACGCTATAGATGGCACAACGCCAGAACTTCTGTCGTCTCTGATGCTCGACCAAGATGAAGCCATCGCAGCAGCTGCAATTCGATTAACCATCGACTCCGCTGCTATCCACCCTGATTTACATTCAAAATACCTAGATGCGCTTCTGGCATGCAGCCAACGGACCCAATCATCACTTGCATTGCTTTACCTAGCTTCGTCGTTGCAATACGTGGATGGAGAGAAGTGGTGGGAACTAGCTGGAAATCTTATTTCCAAAGGTGAGCTGGCGGGAGACCGTACCTATCCACTGCTGCTTTGGTATGGCGTTGAGAAGCATGTAGCCCGCTCACCTGACCGAGCTCTTAACTTATTAAAACAATCCAAGATCCCACAGATTTCAGCCTATATAGTGCGTCGCCTTGGAATCGACGTAGATCAATGGGCTGAACCACTGAATTCGATCCTAGCTTGGGCAGCTGAGTCCGACTCCACAGCCAGACAGGTTGTACTGGAGGGATTAAGCCAAGCTTCAGCCGGTCGAATCAAATTTCCTCCATTAACTTCGTGGGAAGCATTCGCAACTAAAGCGAGTGCAGGCTCGAATGCTAAGGAACGTCAACAAATATTAGAAATCGGATTACTTTTCGGAGAAGGACGAAGTACCGAAGAATTGTTGCGAAGGATTACAGATGGATCGATCGAGTTACCCGCTCGCAGACAGGCAATCGCCGCGCTAGCTCGACAACGATCCAATGGCTTACGGGAGGTGCTCGTGAAGCTGGTTGGTGATAGAGACCTGGGCGTTGCCTCAATTGATGCACTGACCGTAGTCGGAGGAGACGCCGAGTCGCAACAGGTTTTAGCTTCCTACCCCAACTTACAACGAGCCGCTAAAGAAGCTGCCTTGCGGCTACTTGCCTCGCGTCGTGAAACCGCCGAATTGCTGTTAGCTAAAATCTCTGACAACTCTATCCCTCGCCAAGATATCCAGGCAACAACCTTAAGGCAGTTACAGATCTTAGGAGATGATGCCTGGAATGAGAGAATCAAGGAACTCTTCCCAGAGACGAGAAAGCTCGATGAGGATAAGCGGCAGCGGATGGTCGCAATACACGCAAAGATTCAAGAGATTGAGAAACTACCAGCCAATCCATCGGCAGGACGAACGATCTTTGACAACAGTTGTGCTAAATGCCATCGTCTTTTCGGTTCGGGATCGCAAATTGGTCCAGAATTAACCGGCAGTCAGCGTTCGAATTTGAATTATCTTATCGAGAATCTGGTGGACCCCAGCGCCCAGTTGGCAGATACTTATCGAACCTCAGTGCTCAGACTGCAAGATGGACGCGTGCTGATGGGCGTTGTTCTACAACGCAACGAAAAAGTGGTCGCGTTGCAAACGGCCGAAGAAAAATTATCCATCCCTGCCGAAGAAATCGAGGAAATGCAACAGACTAATAAGTCGCTTATGCCGGAAGGCTTATTGGACAGTCTGTCAGATCAGCAACTACGAGACCTCTTTGCTTACCTGCAGTCGACACAACAAGTCGCACCTCTTACTCAATAAAACACGAAACTAGATTCCCCTCGTAACCTTGCGAGAACTTTGCCACGATTTAACGTCCATGATTTGAGTTCGAACGGAATTTACTATGACCACAACAGTGCCAGCTCAACTCAACCAGAAGCCGATGTTTCGGAGGAGTTGCCTTTTACTCTTGATGTTTTTCTGCGGCTCTTCGGTTTATAGTGGCGAAGTCGTTCGCCTCTGGCCGGATAAGCCTCCTGGATACCAGACTCCGCCGGGAATGGAGGGAGACAAATCTAAACCAAATGACCGAGGCGTTGAAGGAAAAGCGGTAGTGCGCATTGGCAATGTAAGTCAACCAGCAGTTGA
>JAUMAI010000499.1:0-4723 GCA_032116775.1 Pirellula sp.
GAAGCCGGTCGAGTAACCGATATCCTAAGCATGCACTATCCTAAGCATGCACTGTTAATTCTTTTTCAAAACCAGCAACACACGCGAGCCGACAGATACACCGATACAGGAAGCAGCGGTATTTTGCTGCGAAGGAGTGTTGACCGATCGGGACGCCTGATTAGCGTTTGTTTGGACTAGGGTCTAGGAGTCGTAAAGCCGACGATCTGCCGAGGAAAGATAATGGCGTAGGCCATAAACAAAAAAAGAGAGCTACGATCTGCAATCGTAGCTCTCTATAACAAACACGCTTAGATGATTGATCAGCGTTACTTCAGTTCACGAATTTCTACATTGCGAAACTCGACAGCATCTCCGTGTCCTGCAAAACCAAAGAATCCGCTGGTGCGATCTTTACCAGGGTGTGGAGTGTTGCCCATCAATTCCTTGACGGTTGAGAGATCGCCATCAAGAATAATGGTGCCATTGAGCTCAACTTTGATCTTGGAACCTTCGACGGTCACTACCTGATAGTTCCATTGACCCGTTGGGCGATGGTAGCCTCGCTTGGAAGCGATCATTCCATAGGCGGATCCGTGATACTGACGTGGGTCGAGCTTGGCGTATTGCGGAGCATCGTTGTCTAGAACCTGCAATTCGCACATACCTGTGTAGGCGGTGTCGCCTTCGCCAGGATAACGAATGGCCAGGCCATTGTTGCCACCTGGAGGTAGCCGGAATTGAACGGTGACTTGGAAGTTTCCATATTCCTTTTCGGTGTGGAGAACTCCACCTTTGCCTTCTTTGCAGCGAATTGCTCCATCGACGACTTCGTAGTTATCAACGGCACCTTTCCAGCCTTTAAGCGATTGGCCGTCGAACAGCTTGGTAAAGCCACTCGCTTGTTTGCTGGCCAAGAACTGATTGGCTTCGTCGGCTCCAACTTCGCGAACGAAGATATTGCGCCAGCGAATTTCACCGCCATGGGTTTGCAGCTGGATTGGACCTTTAGCAAATAGAGGCATGCTACGGTCCCAGAAGTTTTCCATGATGGCATTATCAACGACCATTTCGCCATTGAGCCAAACCGAGGTTCGTGATCCGATTTGCAGAATGCGGAATTTGTTCCATTCGCCAAATGGTTTGTCCGCTTTTACAGCTGGGTCTTTGCCTGGAGCTCCAGGGCTGTTATTCCACAGACCACCACTTCCCAAATTGGCACCAATGCTAAATTTAGATTCCTCAGTCGAATCCCAGATCTGAACTTGTGGATTGCTGCGGAGATAAATACCGCTGTCAGCTTTAGCCACCGTTTTGTATTCGATCAACAGTTCCATGTCACCGAAATCGCGATTGCTGGTCATGTAGACGCCATTTCCGTCATTGACCAATTCGTTATTCTCGGTCGACCAGTGCATCTTCAGGTCTTTATCCCAAGCTTCACGCTGCTCAGCGGTGACTTCATTCCACTTGCGAGGATCGAAATGTGGACGACCGTGCCAGCCTTCGAGCGTTTTGCCATCGAAGAGAACTTCGAAACCTTCAGGAGCTTTGACATCTCCTTCGGCGGCTGAAGTGACGGACGGAGCTAGTAAGGCCAGGGCTAGCGGTGCCGCAACAGATAATTTCCAAAAACTGGAGAGATAAGAAAGGGACTTCTTCATCAGGTAGGGCTCCTCGAGGAGGGAATCAAGTAGCAAGAATCAGAATTGAGCCAGCAAAAATCGCAGCCCAATTCCAAATAAATGAACCCCAATCGTAACCGGCGGAGCGTTTACTTTCTACTTAGTATGCTTTTGTTGCCTATTTTTGAGTGCCAGATCAGCCCAGATCGCGGAAATCCAGCGGTAGATTTCCTGTTTGTGAGTCAAATCAATGAGATGTCCGCCACGGAAAAGTAACGTGGCGTCGTGATATTTTGGGGGAGCGATGATCGGGTCATTGGCGCCATGGATTTGATGGACGGCAAAAGGGAATGAGTCGATTTCTGTCGCGGCGCGATCCCAACGTTTCGAAAGTTCTAGCATGGGGCCCCAAAATGACCAATCGAGGTCCTGGTAGAGACGACGTAAGTCCCTGGCATCGCCAAGGGAAAGTTTTTCTCGTTTTATTAACCAAGGAAGAAAGAACTTTTGTGTGAGCCACGATCTGATAGGAGCAGGAAGCAAGAGGCTAGCAGTGATCGTTCGCTTCAGTTTTCGACTCACTGCCTCACTTCCATAGCAACTGGCAATGAGTAAGACGGCAGAGGGAGGAACTTTGTGCCTCTTCCAGAGCGCATAGCCAACTTCTAACGCGACAATACCTCCGATGGAAACTCCAGCGAGCAAGAAAGGTTCACCACTTTTAAGGTTAGCGGTCTCGTTGCTAATCCATGCGTCAGCGATGGATTCCGCATATTCCATGATGGAGCGAGCGTTGTGTAGCGGATGCCAATCTACAGCAAGAATGCCTGCCGTATTATCCTCCATGGAATCAAACAAGGCCGATTTCGAACCATACTTGGAAAGCAGCAGCAGTTGGAGCTCATTGGATGACTCTGAGTGACTGGGTGATAACGTCAAGTTGTTACTCCTGCTCCTCAAATCGGCTGAGCGTTGTCTTCGTAAAGCCAGCCGATCGACCAAGAACAAATTCGGCTTAACTGATAGGCTTCACGACGTGTCGGTACAAAGAAAATGATTGATTCCCAGGGGAGCTGGCGGAGACGCACATCGCCGAGCACTCGCCATTCTCTTTCTTCGCTCCAATTCTCTTTGCCATCTTTTGAGTGACTTGGCTGATACCAAGGTTGCTGGTCGATAGAAAGTTGTTTCCATGTTTCTTCGTTACCATATATTACCGACTTGCAACCAATTTGTTGAAGTGGATATCTAGAGATCATAACGCCGTATGGTTCCCAGTCCCAGCGTTTCAAGTGCGCGCGATAGCGTCGACGAGGGAGTAATTCAGGTAGTGAGACTTCCGAGAAGCTCACGGCCGCGTGATCGCCGCGGTAAAGACCAGTATGCGCGATAAGTCTTTGGCTTTTGATGATTTGGCTGAGCGTGTAGAAAGGGGAGTTATCTTCTGGTAATTCCCGCAACAACCACTGATACCACTGCGAATCATTTTTGTTATCAGGCCATGCCGTACGGCCCGCACGCGTACAGTGAGCTAGATAGCTCCATTGTTGTTTGTGGAATTGCGCTAGCCAACGCCCTAGAGGAAAGATAGGAGCTTGTATCGCTGTACCGTTGAGTTTCGAGTTGGGATCTGGGGACTCCTCTGTCTCTATCGATTCCGCCAGCAACCATTGCAGCGATATATCTCGTCTTAGGCGAACTGGAATCGAAGGCTTCTCGCCAATGATCTGATAGGACTGGATGTCAAAAGGTTCAACACTTGTTCGAGATTCTATTCTTTGAGCTAGCAGTGACTCGATTTGTCCCTGGGGTCGCACTTCCAAAGTATGAATGCGATCAGGGAGAACGATACTCAAACGATCCGCATCGAGCGCTATGCCGTCAGGCTGGTTTGAGATTTCCGGCGAAATATACAGCGATATTCTGCGGCTGTCAGAAACTTGTTGTACTGCCGCTTGGTGCAGGCGACTCAACCAGCTAGCCCAAGATTTGGAGGTGCTATGCTCGACGGCCACAGCGTTGATTGGTAATTGCTCGATTAGAAAATGGCTCACGGGCCCAGTGAAGGTATCGCGAAACAGCAGCCACCAATGCTTTTCTCGGCTGATTTGTCGAGCAGCAAATAACAGTTTGGCAAGCCAGCGTTTTCGGACCGAATTTTCTTGCGATATGCGTGAACTTATTAGAGTTGTAAATGTTGTATCGTCATTGATTTCTTGAAGTCGCTCGGAGGGACCGACAAAGCAATACCAGCATTCAGGTAGCAAAGACTGACGTGATTGAGAGGTGTTGCTGCGCCAATGGTCTAGTATTTTTATCGAATAACCAAGATGGGGATCGATAGCACGACTCAGCTTAGCAAGAAGCGAATTGGAAATCTCATCGTCGCAGACCGTGTAAAGAGCTGATATAAGTTCAACAGAGGATTTGAACTCACAACTTGAGGACAGTGAAGCCATGCGCGCACCTCAGTAGATCGATTACCATACGTTGCTAGTGTTAAACTTCGTAGTAGCTGCGATCTATGCAGGTTGCATCGAATTCTTTTCGATAGCAGCGTCTTCTCGACGCTGCGAGGGTTGTCGGCGCCAAGCCGCTAAAAATAATAACCAAGTAACTATTGTGATAATTCGAATCGGCCAATCTCCGACGGTCTGAAATAAACCCCAGCGACTATCGCGATAAGGTTCTGCCAAAATTTGGTCAGGAGTCATGCGATTACCAACAGCCTGCAATCGTCCTGCTCCATCGATCCAGGCGGACAATCCCGTATTCGCTGCGATCACCATTGGACGCCGATTTTCGATCGTGTCGGCAATAGAGCAAGCGAGGTGATGGTCCAGCATGCTGGAACCGCGAAACCAGCCATCATTGGTAACGTTTACAAGTATATCGGGGGATTGGCCTCGCGATGTCAGTGAACGTACTTGAGTGGCGATGCGATGTGGGACCATGCTCTCAAAACAGACGCTCGGGGCGAGGCGAGCATCTTTGATCGTAAAGCTTTTGTCACTCTCGCCGACCGCTAAAGGTGCCATGCCAAAGAGCTTGTAGAGCAGACCAAAAAAACCATTGAAAGGAAAGTACTCACCGAACATGACCAAGTGCATTTTAGCATA
>JAUMAI010000500.1:0-4662 GCA_032116775.1 Pirellula sp.
ATTGGCGGTCGACATGCCTGGTCTGTATGGACCAGCCGGTGCAGCGGAACTGATTCCGATTCCCCCAGCAACCCTTCGCGCAGTCATTGAGGCGTTTGACAAACCCGAGTTGGAAACATGCTGGTCTGATGATATGACACTAGGATGGATCTACCAGTATTGGAATGATCCCGAGCGTGAGGCACTCGACAAAAAGATCAACGATGGCGGCAAGATCGAGCCGCACGAGATCGCCAGCAAGACGCAAATGTTCACTGAACGCTACCTGGTCGATTGGTTGTTGCAAAATAGCCTTGGGCCAATGTGGTTAGCGATTTGCAAGAAGCATGGTTGGAAACCCGAAGCTGAGTCGTCAGGCACACTAGATTTGTTGGAGCAACGACGCGTCGATTGGCGAGCCAAGCGGGACGCGAGTGAAGTTGAACTCACTGAACTCATGCCACTTTACAACGAAATGGAACGACGCTGGGCGTATTACTTGCCCCAACCGATTCCTGACGATGCAGTCGAGAACGCTCCTGTTAGCGTTCGAGATCTCAAAATACTAGATCCCGCAGTAGGCTCTGGCCACTTCCTTGTAGTTGCTTTCGACCTACTTTTTGCACTCTACGAAGAAGAAGCGCGACATCTAGCCACCGCAACTCCCCTTACCTCTGATAATAAGGGGATAGAGGCCGGAGCTGCGGATTTTGATTACACCCCAAAATCAATCACCGAACGAATCCTCGAACACAACCTCCACGGCATCGACCTAGATCCACGTGCGGTCCAAATCGCCGCAGCTGCCCTTTGGATGAAGGCCCAATTGAAATGTCCAGAAGCTCAACCATCGCAACTAAACCTAGTAGCATCGAACCTAGGTATCGCATCGCTACCAGACAATGATCCGGCCTTAGTCGAACTCCGACGTGCAGTCGAAGCTGAAACCGGGATACCAGCCAAACTGACCAATCAAATCATCGAAGCACTGCGTGGAGCGGACCATCTCGGAAGTCTGCTTAAAGTCGACAAAGCGATTGAAGAGGCCATCGTGCAATTTGCAAAAGAGATGGGCTCTGACGAAAGCGCGATTCAGCTAGATCTTTTTGCCACCAAAGAGTTTGAGCAAAAAAGACTCCTTTTTCCCAAAGAGAAGACACAGGTCAACATCGTTTCCGAGATTGAATCATTCCTCAGCAGGCATACACGTGGCGATGAACTCGGTTTACGACTGCGAGGCGAACAGTTAGCTGCAGGTGTTCGATTCTTGCGAATTAGTCGCGAAAACACTTACGACATGGTCGTCGCTAACCCGCCATATCAGGGCACTTCAAAGATGGATCAGACATCTTATGTTGAAAAGCACTATCCTTTAGGCAAAGCTGACCTTTATGCGGCGTTTTTGTTGCGTGGGCTTGACTTGGTGCGCGAGGGCGGTGTTTCGTCAATGTTGACAATGCGGAACTGGATGTTCATTCAACAGTATTCAGCATTGCGGGAGAAACTACTCGCTGACTTTGACCTCCGCGCAATTCATGACTTGACCACAGGAGCTTTTGCGGAAATTTCTTCCGCTCAAGTCGTCGTCTCCGTGGCGACAACAGTGTTTTACAAGGTAAGTCACACGGATACTTCCATTGCACTGCGAGCTTTTCACGAGCATAACGTTCTTTTGCCAGGTGAGACTCAAAGGAAACGTGCCGCGACTCTTTGCCATCTTGGACGATACGAATTCAATCCTTCTGCGTTAAACGTCGTACCTGAATGGCCGTTGGTATATTGGTGGGATCGCACGCGTATTGCACTTTACGATGCTTGTACCTTAATTGGAGATCATTTCCCTGCATGTAAGGGGCTTTGTACTGGTGATGATGTCCGGATGATTCGCCGGCCATGGGAACCAGAACACCAAAGCCTATGTTGGTCTGCGCTTATTAAGGGCGGGAAAGGTAGGTTTTGGATAGAGCCTGTGTCCGATATAGTTAATTGGGATAGAAACGGTCTCGTCTATGGTGTGATGGAAGAAAGCGGACGTGGCACTCGATTTCAAGGTCGGTCATTTTACTTTCGTCGAGGCGTTGCGTTCACAACGATTGGCTCGACTTTTGGGGCTAGAGCGCATCGTGTCCAAAGCATCTTCGCAAACATGGGACCCTCAATATTTCCCGTCGATATCGCAGGAACAGTTTGCGCGTTGAATTCCACGATATCGCGTGAAATTCTCTCGAGTCTTAATCCAAGTGTTCATTTTGAGGTTGGCGACGTAAATCGCCTCCCAGTATTTACAATCGCTAATGCTGATCAAATATTCTCGAAACTTGAGCTGTCATTTTCAGAGCACGAAGCACACCGAGAATCCTCGATTGAATTCAAATGCCCGGGCGAGTCTTCTTGGCTTTACACCCAAGATTGGGCCCAAGCCGCCGTTGACCGGGATGAGGGTGACCCACTGCCCATGTACACGCCCTACCAAGACGCGCCACTTCCAACAGACCATATCAGTTTCGCCGTAGGAGTTGCTTTAGGTCGTTTTGGATTATGTCGCGAAGGTATATTAAACCCTCGTTTCGCGGATCTATCGCAGGCCCTTCCCTCCGGCATTCTATTCCTTGATGGTTCACTCGATGACAACGATCCAAGCGATTCACTTGGCCACCCTGCAGCCAAGATCATTCATGCCAAATGGGCCGAGTTCGGTTCGTTGATAACCCCAAAAGCGTCGCTTCGCAATTGGCTCCGGGAAAGGTTCTTTTCGGATGTCCATAAATCAATGTACGAGAATCGGCCTATTCACTGGCCACTCTCTTCTGATAGGAAGACCTTCGTGGCTTGGGTAAATATCCATCGCATTAACAGCCAAACACTTCGAGTCCTCATCGCAGATCACCTTGAGCCTGTACTAAGACGGGTTGATGGCCAATTGAATGATCTCAAAGAAGCTCGAAGTAGTAATGACAAGAAGAGCCTTCGGGATGCCGAAGATCGCTATTCATCGCTTCAAAAGCAGCACACAGAACTTGTAGACTACATCACAAAGGTTCGTGAGTGTGCAGAGAAGGGCCCACCTCCAGCCGACGAACATTGCAAGAAGCGGGAAGTCGATGCACGATATGATCCAGACCTTGATGACGGTGTTATGATCAATAGTGCTGCGCTTTGGCCGTTGCTCGAACCGCAGTGGAAAGATCCAAAGAAATGGTGGAAGGAATTGTGCCTTGCCGACCCGAAAGGGAATAAGGACTACGATTGGTCTCATCTGGCCATGCGGTACTTTCCAGATCGCGTTAATGCAAAGAGCAAAGACGATCCTTCTCTCGGTGTAGCGCATGGCTGCTTTTGGAAATACCATGCTGAACGAGCTTGGGCTTGGGAGTTACGACTTCAACATGAGATTGCAGCTGAGTTCCGAATCGAGGAGAAACCCTATCGTGGTGATGGCGGCGATTCACAACATAGGATTCGGTTCCTGAAGGAAAATCCCAATAAAGCTTTGGAGAATATCGAGAAGGAATTTGTGCGCCGACGTCGAAATGCTGACAGCAATATCGTTAGTGAGTTTGCTTTGCTCGAATCGGGATTGTGGTCCGCATTGCCTGAGGAATGCTGGGAGCTTGAGAATCGAATTATCACGAAGCAGAAGAGTGAATTTGTTTTGCTAGCCCCAGATGAAAAAGTTTCGAGACTGAAACTTCTTGCAGAAAAGCCACAACTTGCAGAGGCTCGGAAGAAGATTTTCGCTAAGTTTAAGAAGAGTACGCCACTGTTCGATGCATTGGATGCTTCGGCGAGGGATTCATGAACGAGTCAAGTAACTCTGGAAACCAAGCGCCAAACCCCCTGCCCCCCGGCTCATCTCCCCTTATGGAAGGGGCGAGGGGAGATGGTACGGGGTTGGGGCCCGTTGCGCAGGTGCTAGAGAATGAGTTGCGACAGAAGGTACGCCGCCATGGTCTTGTGATTTGGCTCGATGCAAATTCAGCCTACTCGCTTTTGGTAGATCGATTGCAAGTGATGCGTACTACTGGAGAACTAACCTATGACGTTCATACCTTTCGAGGCAGCTTTCTTGAATTGCTATTCGAAATTGAACCGCTTACAGGTGGTACTTCTGCAAAGCCTCTTGTCGTACATATGCCTGGTTTTAATGCAGACTCCATTCGAGCGACACCATTACTGGAGCTATACCTAGCTGGCAATGTGTTTCAAAAAAGCCTGGAGACGCTTGTCTCCGAGGCCGCATCTGGAAAGGTCCTCCCTGCCTATATCGATGCTTTTCGTCAGCAAAAAGACCTGTCGCTGGCGAATGCCGATACATGGCTCGCGTCGATGCTAGGCAATTCTGGCAGCACGATTGCGGGCAAACTACGGCTGGTCTCGATCGAGTCGCTGATCGATGATCTGTTGAGCAAGCCGGCGGGCCCAATATCCTCGTTGATCGTTTCCACTGAGGACATGAATGCTGTCTGGGAACGATTTGGTGCGGCAATCGGAATGCCGTCGCATTGGCGAGAAGTGGTAACTGTGGCAGACGCTTCTAACCCCGTTTTGCAACCAGATGACATCGCCTTCGTTGTCGCCAGCTGGGCTCTATGTGTAGAGTATGTTGACGATCTTCATCGCGCTCCTGTCGATTCCAAGTTGCAGGTAGCTGCAGGATTGGCTCGACCATTGATTGATTCCTGC